>NZ_JAMYOI010000006.1:0-258597 GCF_040319775.1 Mesorhizobium sp. M0870 | reverse complement strand
CGCCCGCCTCCCGCCCACTCCCCCCCCCGCTCTACGCTCCCACTCGTTTTTGCGAGTGTGTTTTGGTCTCTGTAATTGCTATACCCTTACCCCCCCCCAAAACCCACGCCGCGGCTCCCCCCCCCCCGCTTCCGTCTCGGGAGGAGACTTGTACTTTAGGCAGCGGTCTTGGCCTCGATCTGCTTGGCCTTGGCCGAAGACGCCGTAATGGCGATCTTGCGCGGCTTCAGCTCCTCGGGTATGTTGCGCTTGAGGTCGACGAAGAGCAGGCCGTTCTTCAGCGAGGCGCCAACGACCTCGACGTGGTCGGCAAGCTGGAAGCGGCGTTCGAAAGCCCTCGAGGCAATGCCGCGATAGAGCAGCTCAGAGCCTTCGCCGGTACCCTCGTCCTTGCGCTCACCCTTCACGGTCAGCACGTTGCGATGGGCTTCGATCGAGATTTCCTCGTCCGAGAAGCCGGCAACCGCCATCGAGATGCGGTAGGAATCCTCACCGGTGCGCTCGATGTTGTAGGGGGGATAGGTCTGCGCGCCATCCGGCTGCGCAAGCGAATCGAGCATCGTGAACAGACGGTCGAAGCCGACGGTGGAGCGATAAAGCGGGGAAAAATCAACGTGACGCATGAGGTGTTCTCCTGTTGAGCAACATGGTTTGCGTATGGCCGGTGCGAAACCCTTGAGCGGCGTTTCGGGTGGGCCAGCGGCCCCGACATTGGCGACCGCACCAGACATTTGGGGAGCGCTGGAAAGCATTTCAAGATTTCACCTGGCGGCAAAAACCACGGCGGCAGGCCCCTTGATGAACGGCAGATGAACCGGCACTTCGGCGCGCGTTCAGGCAGCCGGCGCTAAAGTCCATTACAGGATCAAGGACTGGCGGCGCCCATTGCACAACAGGCACCGCAACGAGGCCGACCGGGTGTAACGTCCCTTCCTCCCGGATCGACAGAGGCCGGAAGCACGCTTTCGAGCGGCTTCCGGCCTTCCCTGGCGCAGCCTCCCCTTCACCGGGAATTCCTTGGCTTTTGGCGCATGGGCGTCTATCACCTTAGCGGAGCCGGCCAGCGCAGGCGGGCATGCGAGACGCCGAGCACGAAGCGCCGAATGACGGATCTTTTCACCGAAAACTCCCTTTTTCACGAAATCGAGGGCAATCCGCGGCCGGAAAACGCCACCGGCGGCTTCTTCACCACGCGTGACCGCAAGAATATCCGCTACGGCCTGTTCGGCGCAGTCGCTCGCCCGATGAAGGGCACCGTGGTCCTGCTCACCGGCCGCAACGAGTGCATCGAGAAATATTTCGAAACCATCCGCAACCTTGCCGATCGCGGCTTTGGCGTCGCCACCCTCGATTGGCGCGGCCAGGGCGATTCCGATCGGCTGATCCGCGATCACCAGCGCGGCTACGTCAGCAGCTTCCGCGACTACACCGCCGACCTCGAACAGTTCTTCGAGGAGATCGTGCTGCCCGATTGCCGCGGACCGTACTACATCCTCGCCCATTCGGCAGGTGCCTTGATCACCCTGCTTGCCGCCCCGTCGATGGTGAACCGCATCCGGCGCATGGTGCTGATCGCGCCCTTCCTGACGCTGCCCGACCTGCCGGTCTCGATCTCGACGGTTCGCCGCGTCTGCTCGTTGTTCTGCGTTCTCGGCCTCGGCCGGCTCTATGCCGCCTGGGGTCCGCGGCCGAAGGTGACGGCCCCTTTCGAGACCAACAAGCTGACGTCTGACCCGGTACGCTATCGACGCAACACGCGGCTCTATGAAGAACATCCGCAACTGGCGCTTGGGGGTCCGACGATCCGCTGGCTGCGGGCAGCCGCGAAAGCCTCCGAAGCTGTCAGCGACCCCGACTTCATGGCAGGAATTCAGGTCCCCCTGCTGATAATCGCCGCCGGCGCCGACCAGGTCGTCTCGACCAGGGCCGTGGAAACCTACGCCAGGCGTCTGCGGCTCGGTTCGCTGCTGATGATCGATGGCTCCCGCCACGAAATCCTGCAGGAAGCCGACATTTATCGCGAGCAATTGCTCGCCGCTTTCGACGCCTTCATTCCCGGGAGCGACGACCCCACAGCCTGACAGGCGCCGGTCGCTGGCCCGCTCCCCAAGGGGTGCGCCGGCAGTAAAACGACTGCTTCAAGCGGTCGGCATCACCTGAATGGCAGCGGACGCTCGTTTAGCCGCGCAAGGCGGCCATGGCGGCGGCATGAAGCTCCGGCGTCGCCGCGGCGAGCACATCGCCGCCCTGTTCCGCCGGCCCGCCATCGAATGTGGTGACGACGCCGCCTGCCTTTTCGATAATCGGGATCAGCGCCACGATGTCGTAGGGCTTCAATCCGGGATCGGCGACGATGTCGACGCTTCCTGAGGCGATCATGGCGAAGGCATAGCAATCGGCGCCATAGCGGGCGAGCTGGATCTGTCTTTCGAATGCATCGTAACGGTTGCGCGCCTCGCCCTTGAACAGGGCCGGCGTGGTGGTGAACAGCGTCGCTTGGTCCAACTTCGTCGTCTTGCGGGTCGTCAGTTTTCGCGGCCCGCCTGGCCCCTCATAATGGGAGCCCGAGCCGTTGGCGTAGAAAAGCTCGCCGGTGAAGGGTTGCGCCATCATGCCGGCAACGGCGTCGCCGTCGATCGTCAGCCCGACCAGTGTGCCCCACACCGGCAGGCCGGAAATGAACGCGCGCGTGCCGTCGATCGGGTCGATCACCCAGACATGCCGGCTCGAAATGTTCTCGCTGCCATGCTCTTCACCAAGAATGCCATGGTCGGGATACTCAGCAGAGATCAGCGCCCGGATGGCGCGCTCGGCCTCGCGATCGGCCTCGGTGACCGGATCGAAACTGCCCTGTTCCTTGTTGGCGACCGCACCTTGGCTGCGAAAGCGCGGCAAGGTCTCCGCCGCTGCCACCTGCGCGATGCGGCGCATGAAACCGACACTGATGTCCAACTGATTCTCCCGCACTGCAGCATGTCCGAGCCGTGCTCTGCCGCCAATTTCGTACCAAAACAAGAGTGTTCGACGACTTTTCCGCGACGGCATCTGTTGCCCGGATGTCACACAAGCGTCGTCGAAACGCAATTTCCACATCAGAGTGAATTAAAAAAGCCTCAAGGTCGCTTGACATTTGTGCAGCGCACAATACCCTTGATCTCGGACAGGGTTTCCTGTCCATGCCCTCCTTGGGCGTTTCCTCCCTAGACTTCGACCGTATCGTGCAAACGATGCGGTCTTTTTTTACGCCGCGATTTCACTCTGCGGCCAACGGCCGGTCGCTCACTCGGCGGCTAGCGGCAGGTCGATGAAATGATGGTCGGGCATCGACATCAGGTCGGCTGAGAACCGCGTCAGATCATCGGCCAGCGCATCGAAGCCGGCGGCCTTCTCGAATGTCCGCTCGTTCATGTAGAGCCCGCGATTGACCTCGATCTGCAGCGCGTGCAGATGGCGCGCGGGGCGGCCATAGTGTTCCGTGATGAAGCCGCCGGCATAGGGCTTGTTGTGGGCAACCGAATAGCCCATGGCGCTGAGCAGGCCGATCGCGGTCTCGGTCAGGGCGGCGGTTGCCGAGATGCCGAAGCGGTCGCCGATGATGAAGTCGGGCCGCAGACCGCTGTCGCCGACACGGATGCTCGCCGGCATCGAATGACAGTCGATCAGCACGGCAAAACCGAACCGCGCATGGGTCCTGGTCAAAAGCCGCTTCAGTGTCTCGTGATAGGGCTTGTAGACGGCCTCGATGCGGGCAACGGCTTCGGCCAGAGGCAGGCGACCGGAATAGATGTCGAGCCCCTCGCCCACCAGCTTCGGCACCGTGCCAAGCCCGCCGGCCACCCGCGCCGAGCGGATGTTGCAGAAAGACGGCACTGGCTCGGCGAACATGCGCGGATCGAGTTCCCACGGCTCGCGATTGACGTCGAGATAGGCGCGCGGGAAATTCGCCGCCAGCAGCGGTGCGCCGAGCGCGACGGCGCCGCCGAACAGCTCATCGACGTAGCAGTCCTCGGACCGGCGGATGGCGTTGCGGTCCAGCCTTGCCATGGCAAGGAAGCGCTCCGGATAGTAGCGGCCGCTATGCGGCGAGTTGAAGAGGAAGGGGACGCGCTGCTCGACGCCCGACCGGATTTCGAAGGGTGGAAAGACCGAAAAATCCTCGGCTGCCGTCTTCAATTTGAACGAACCCGAAAACACCAGTGCATCATGATGTGAAAGTGCCACCTTGCAAGCCGCGTGTCCAGCATTTCGGCCGCAGCACACGCCGGCAAATATGGATCATCCCCGTCAGCGTTCACTTGATGTTTACCCTCACCTCCTCATATACAGGATGGTTAACGGGCTTGCCCAACGGCAATCTCGGGCGGGTGATTCGGACGGGATATCATGGCACGCATTCTTCTGGCGGAAGACGACGACGATATGCGTCGGTTCCTCGTCAAGGCGCTGGAGCGCGCCGGTTACCAGGTCAGCGATTTCGACAATGGCGCCAGCGCCTATGAGCGGCTGCGCGAGGAACCGTTCTCGCTGCTGTTGACCGACATCGTCATGCCGGAGATGGACGGCATCGAACTGGCGCGCCGCGCCACAGAGATCGATCCTGATTTGAAAGTCATGTTCATCACCGGTTTCGCCGCCGTTGCGCTGAACCCTGATTCCAAGGCGCCGAAAGACGCCAAGGTGCTGTCGAAACCGTTCCATCTGCGTGACCTCGTCAACGAGGTCGAGAAGATGCTGCAGGCGGCCTGAGCCGTTTTTTAAGCGAGGCGCCGCACCTCTTCGCCACTGCGGCGAGACGACGCCTTCTTTCCTTTTTCCTGCTATTGACGCGCTGGATCAAAAATGGTGTATGCGCGGCTTCGGATGGGCGTGTAGCTCAGCGGGAGAGCACTGCATTGACATTGCAGGGGTCACAGGTTCAATCCCTGTCACGCCCACCATCCTTTCAAAGACTTAGCTTACACCCTGATCCGTTCGGCACAGAAACGGCACAGAAACCCCGCCGTTACAGCAGTTGCATCAATCCTTCCCGCAGGGCCTGTGCATGTTTGGCTGGCATCAGAAAGAGACCGCTGTCGATACACTCGATGATGTCGTTCGCGAGATCGACCGTGATCCGCTCGAATTCTCTGGCATCGTCCAGCTCGAAAGTTGAATGCTGCACAACTCGCGACAGGTCGATGAAGCAATCTTTGGTTACGAGTTCGTGGCAACCGGATCGGATGGCCATCTGATCCTTCCCATGCGGCTTGGCATTGGAGTTGATCCAAAGGAAAAACCCATGGTCGACCGAAGCGCACAACGCGAACTTGGCCTTTGGCGGCTTGGTAAGGGCTGTTCTGACGATATAGATGTGGCCGAGCTTACAGGACGCCATATGCAGCGAACTCTTCGGCGCTCTCGACAATTGCGGGGTCGGCGCCTTCAAGCATGTCATCAAATGACATGAGAGAGTTCAAATCGGCGTTCTTCCAGCCAGGATGTTGATGCGTCTCGTCAGAGATCGACCCGAACGACTTGCCCTTCACATGCGCGATGCCGCTTCGCAGGCATTCTAGGTCGGACTGGCTAAACAGCTCAAGGTTCGGTGCTCTGGCGGCTTTGTACTCGGGATGCCTCCAGCGGTTATCTACCTCAAGCGCGCCATCGACGAGTTCTTTATCAGCGCCGACGAGATTGCCTTTCAAGACGTCATAGGAAAAAGACGGCACCGGCCCATTATCCATAGCCACGTACCGATCACCGACTATTGGCCGACCGTAATTCCGCAGATGCTCTAGCTCGGCAAAGTAAAGGGCTTTTGACGCGTGGAAGCGTCCCACGCCCGGCATCTGCTGGGCGATGAATACGATCGCCTCGACCGCCTTCTGCTTATCCAGCGAAAACTTCATGCGCGCAAATATACAGCTTTCTCGAAATTTTCCATAGCTAACTGACACCAGAGGCATGAAAGAACCGTTGCGGCAGTAAGGAAATAGCCCGCTCAGACTTCGGCAGCGTTCTTCTGGAAGTCCACGTGATGGTGTCCATATACCTTATCGAGCGTCTTGGCCGACATGCCGAGCGCGCCGGCCGCTTCCCAGATATCTACCCCCTTGAACATCATCCAGGTTGCACGGGTGTGGCGCAGCACGTGCGGGGTGATCGCCGACTGTCCGGTGACGGCCGGATCTAACCAAGCGTTGTCGATCGCCATTTCCCATGCAGTGCGGACAGAGGCGACGCCCCGGCCCATGTAGCTGACGACATGCAAATAGACCGCAACGGGCTCGCCTGCCTGCCTAGCGGCCTCGTCACGGGCGTTGTCGTCGATCAGCTTCCACCGCTTCAGATGGGCGCTGATTCGCTTGCCAAGGCGGACAGGCGGCTGACGCTTGTTCGTCTCCGCAACGCCCTCCCCTCGCCGATGCATGACGCCGCGCTGGCTGTCGATCCAGCCGCCCGCGGTGTTGGCCATCCACTGGACGTTGCAGATCGCCGCGCGCCGCGACCCGGTATAGAGGCCGAGCAGTATGAAGCGTGCCAAGTGACGGTTAATCGCGAACGGATTGCGGCGCCAACGATAATGCTCTCGACGAGTGGCCACGTCGCACCAGAACTCGCGATAGAAGCCCAGCGCGCCAGCCAGCAGCATCGCGGCTTCTGTTCGGGTGAGCCAGCGGTCCCTTGCGGGCGGAACGTCCGGCATCGTCACTTCCGGCACCGACGCCAAAGGACCATGCTCTTTGTGCCAATGGTTGATGGCCTTCGAAAGAGCGGCGAGTTCGCGCCTGATGGTGCCTGGTTTTACCGTTTTCCCGCGCGCCTTGGCATATGCTCGACACGTTTCGCCGCGAACATCGGCAAGGGTCTTCGATCCCCACCAGGGGACCAGGGCAGCAATGGCGTAGCCACTTCGCTCGGCTGATTTCTTGTGCGGCGCGTACTCGCGCCCGTAAGCAGTCAGGACTTCGGCGATCGAGAGGCGAGCAAGATCACTTTCGCGGGTGACTGGCTTGAACTTTTCCCCGATGTACTCACCGAGCCTTTTTTCAGCTGCTGCGCGATCTGCTTCGCCGCAGCCTGTGCGTTCGAAGACCTCGCCGACATCGCGGATGACCCATTCGCGTCGCTTCGGGTCGAGGTAGAGCCGGGCTCCTTTGGCGGGTCTTGGCATTTGGTCATCATTCCTCTCACTGACGAGGGCAACACGAAATCCGCCCGGCCTACACGCACGATTTTCAAACTGCCACGCCGCGCCTCTGCTCGCAACGTGGCCGGCGTGATTCGGCCCCTGAAGAAAAGCTGGCATGCCTCCTTCAGGGTAAGAGGCGAATCCTCATAGGGATCAGCCGGTGTCATCCGCCGGCCCTCGCGCCAATCCAGATCCAGAGTCCGGCGACAGCCATGCCGACGATCGAGGCCAGCAGGACGCGGCCGGCGTCTTCACGAAATTGCTGTTCTTTCAAAAAATTGCTCGAAACGTCCTCGGCGACCATTCGCCGAAGATTGATCTCGGCCAGCAAGGCGCTGGCATGACGTTCGTGCCAGCAGGCCAGCGCGAAGTGCGCTCGGCAGAGAAGAGCGATTGCGAGCCTCATGCCGCACCGCCCGGCCAGCCCGTCTTGTCGAACGCCTCACGGTTCGGATGGATTAGCCTGAAGAGGGTGCCTCGCTGCTCTTCGATGGCAACAAGGTGGTCACGGATTGCCCATGCAATCGTCTGGACGGCCGACGATTCTTCGCCGCTTAGCGCCTCGGCGGCCATCGCAAGCAGGCTCGCGAAGTCCTTGGCGGTGCTAATGCCGTCTTCCATGCTGGTGACGACATCGAATGCTTCGGTCGACTGGTTCTCCCTCACGACCGCACCGCCTTTCGCCCGAGCGTCGGCCAAAACCTTATTGTGGCACGCGTCCATGGTGGCATTGAGGTTTTCGCCAAGGTCACGGGCGATCATCGCCAGCGCGCAAATCTGGTCTGCGACGGAGCTGCGCACTCCATTCACGACAAACTCTTGTTCGGTCGTCTGGCTGTAAAGGACGGTCAGCAGGTGCGCGAGATTTCCGATATCGGATTGCAGGTCGTTCAGGTCGTCGGAAGGCGCGCTCATGCGTCACCGCCTTCCGACTTGCCTAGCATTTTCACTACGGCCACCATGGTGGCCATCGCGTAGCGGTTGATCTCGCCCAAGAAGCCGATTTCGACGCCGGTCAGGTGATTGCGGGACGGCAACCGCTCTTCCTGCCTGACGCGGCACATATCGTCGACGATGCAGCCGAGCAGTGTGGCATTGCCATTGGTCGGATGGCGGCCGATGTAGTTG
This sequence comes from Mesorhizobium sp. M0870, assembly GCF_040319775.1. Taxonomy (NCBI): domain Bacteria; kingdom Pseudomonadati; phylum Pseudomonadota; class Alphaproteobacteria; order Hyphomicrobiales; family Phyllobacteriaceae; genus Mesorhizobium; species Mesorhizobium sp. M0870. The sequence goes on along the minus strand of NZ_JAMYOI010000006.1, from coordinate 250,298 downwards.
AGATATTCCTGGGCCAGTTCATGGCCCTTGTCGCAGTCCCGGCCAAACTTGCCGGTCGGCTCGATGTTCCAGTAGCAGATGCCGCCGACATGGCGGGGCTTCCGGTGCATGAAAGATAGATCGTCGGCCGGATGTGGCACCTTGGTCGGTGCACGGCGGGTTTGAACTTTCGCCACTACGGTGCTATTTGTGGTGTTGGTCATCTTCTCTCTCTGGGTTGATGATTTGGGGAGCCGCCTTGCCGGGCGGTTTCATTTCGGAACGGCGATCAGTTCGAGCTTGCCGGCTCGCTGGTCGCCGTTTTCGTTTCGTCCATACGATTGCGGATGCACCGCACGATTTCGGAATTTTGCGACGATCCGTTTCGCTCGGCTTGGGCCTCGATGAAGGCTTTCACATCCTGCGGCAGACGAAGCGACGTTGCGGTTTTCTCCATTCCTTTTTCTCCGTTAACTATGACACCAGTTTAGTGTCGCACCATTTTAGTGTCAAGGTGACATGACATCAAAATGGTGCTATTCCGCCCCGACAGTTGGGGATAACTATGGACGACACAACGGAAGCCCGGATCACCCTTCGGCTGCCCACGGTCCTGCGGGACAAGCTGCTGAAAGCTGCCGAAGAATCGAACCGATCCATGAACGGTGAGATCGTTTTTCGGCTGGATGAATTCGACCGCCTCGTGGGCGAGATAGTCCAAATGGCAAACTCGCTTGAGAAACGCGAGGAGGCCCTTTTCGGCGAGCGCTCGAATGTGCGCGCGCTGACCGCCGAGCGACAGACACTCGACATGAAAGTCCGCACGGCCGAAGCCCAAGTCCTTCTCGCCAAGAGCGCGGAAGTCGAAGCTGAATTCAAGCTGAGAGAGGCGCAAAATGAGTTGGTGGCCATGAGGCAGATGCTCGACAGCGCGGACCGCACGATCAAGTCCTTGACAGAGGCGACCAGTGTGCTTGCGTCCGACAGCACCGTCGTCGAAGGGATTGCGCAACGCGTGGCTGAAATCCTGATTGAGAAAGGCCTGCCGAGGGTCTGAGCGTCCATCACGCGGTACAGTCCCGCAAGAGGAACGTCATCACCGCATGCTGCGCGCGCTCGTCCGACGTGTTGCCCAACTCGGCGCCTTCGTATTCGCCAGGCTTCGATGACAGGTAATGCAGCCAGCCCCAAACCATCGCCATTGCCTTGACGCCTTCCAGCGTCTCGGGGCGATGCGCAACCATCTGGTGCGCCAGATCGGCGCACCGATCGTGGGCGCTATCGATTTCCGGAGTGTTGTTGCCGATGTCCGCCCAGGCTGCCGCGGTGAATGCAGCCCGCTCGTCAGCCCAGGCCTTGCTGAATTCCACACCAAGCGCGATCAGCTCGGCGTCGGGGGTGACGGTCATCATGTTCATTTTCAAAGCTCCCATGCGCTGCTGGACCGGGCGTAGGCCACGCCGTGCAGGTCCATCTTGGTTTCGTAGTCGGAGACGCGGCGGACAGCGGCGAGGTAGAGCGGCAAGCGATTGGCAAGCTGCTGGCGGGCATAGCCGACATACTTCGGCGAGTGCCGGCGAATGGTCGCGGTCAGCATCTCGTCGCGCTGGGCGATGGTCGTCAGGTGCTGCTTGATGAAAAGAAGGTGGTCGGCCACTTCGCGCAGCGAGTAGCGCCATGCAGTGCCGAGACGGCCCTGCGCATCAACGTCCAGACCCAGCGGGCGGGCCAGATCAGCGAAGACTGAATGTGCGGCGGTGTGCATGACTGGCTCCTCTTTCGATAGAGCCATTTATGCATGGCGCATTAACCAAGTCAATGCACACCGCATTAATTTTATGCGTACCGCGAGATTTTTTAGAGCCGAGAGACTTGGCCGACGACGCGACCTATGATTCGCACGTGCTCCAACAATGCGTTCTGCGGAGGATGGGCAGGATTGTCAGAAAGAATGGTGACCGCTGGCGGCTGACTGAAAAGCACCTTGGAAAGCCGCTTCACCCTGGGCTCGCCGTCCCCGTCGTCAAAGACATAAACGCCGTCGGCGCCGAAGCTGCTTTGCTTGGTGTCAACGATAATCCGATTGCCCGGGTAAAGTGTCGGCACCATGCTGTCGCCAACCACAGCCATAAAGATCGAGCCGGAAGGCGAAGCTTGCAGCTCATGTCGGAAGAACGCGTCAGGAATCAGCCATTCGCTCACGACCTTGTGCCCTGTCACGGTGCCGGCGCTCGATATGGCGACCACTTCGGCTCCGGCTTGGCCGTGGCCGGCGCCTGGCCTCACATCAATCTCAGGTGTTGCGCCTGGCAGCTTAGGGACATACCGCTGCGTGCCGGATAGGACGCCCCCGTCCTCGCCGAACTGACTGCTGTCGATGTGGCTGACATGGTCCGGCTCGGCTGGATCCCATTCGTCGAGCGGGACGCGCACCATTTCACGCACGTCATCGGCCTGAAGGTTCGCCGGCAACTCGCCAAACATCAGCCAGGCCACACGGACATTGAAGGCCTTGGCGTACTGCTGCGCGGTTTCAGTATCGAAGGCGCGCGAGCCGTTCTCATGGCCTGCATAGGTGCCACCCGGCACTTTCAGCTTTTCCGCCGCCTTCGTTGCGGATTTGAAGCCGGCCTGCAAACGCGCTTCGCGTAGGCGATCGGCCGGCGTTTGTTCTTTTTGCATCGACAATCCCCGAAAAGTTGGACGTCAGTGCATTATGCATGAAAATAGCTATGCACGCTGCATTGTTTTCTCAGAACCGTGTGCTATGCTTAACGCACTGTTTTCTGCAAATCGCATAGGTATGAGACGATGACTGACACGACGAACATCGCCGAAGCCGGAGTGATCACGCCGGCCGATATCGTGAAGATCCGCAACGCCAGGAACTGGAAGCGCTCTAATCTGGCCTCCTATCTCGGCTGCAACTACACGACTGTCTGGCGGATGGAGAACGGCAAAATCAGCATTGACGGCGCGCACCAGCGTCTTCTCCAGCAGCTGCAGCTGGGCGCGGTGGCAGCATGAACACCGCGCAAGCTGAGCAGTTGAATGCAGAGCAGGAACGCGCCTTTTCTGAATGGCGCGACCTCGCTACCCGCGCCGCCGAAACCAAGACCGTTGACGACGCCATCGCCTCGGGCAAGGCGTTCGCCCGGTTCCATTTCCTGTTCGTCGAAAATACATATCGGCCTTCCGACAAGGTCGTGCCGTTCCGTCGTCCGTCCGACGGGGGCGCCGCTTGATCCGAACATCGCCCACCAAGGCGTCTGGCTCGATGAACAAGGCCGACGCCAAAAAGCTGACTGACCGCATTCGAGCGGCGGTCGATGATCTCTGGGCATTGCTGCTTGAAGCGCATGAGCGGAAGGCTTGGACGGCGCTCGGACACGCCACGTGGGAAGCCTACGTTAAAGCTGAATTTGGCATGACGCGTCAGCGCTCCTATCAGATTTTGGATCAAGGGCGCGTGATCGAAGCCGTCCGCGATGTGACGGGCAATTTGTCAAACGCGTTTGACATTTCGGCTCGCGATACGGCGGCTGTGAAGGGTGATCTACCGGCCGTCACCAGGGAAATAAAAGCCCGCATCGACAAGGGTGAAGCGCCGGCAAAGGCGGCGGCTGACGTTGTTGACGAGAAACGCGCTGAGAAAGAACGCATCGCAGAAGATCGGAAGGCGCAACAGGCCGAGTTCGACCGACAGCGCATAGCGGCCCAGGACGCTCTGCCCCAGGCAGTCAAAAGCCAAGTTGCCGCCGTGAAACAAGCTACGGCGAAGAAGAAGAAAGCGCCGGTCGCTTTCGGATTGTCTGCCGACGAACAAGTTGCCGAACTCCAAGAGGCGGTTCGCGTCCTCGAAAACGAGGCCCAGACGCTGCGCGCCGAGAACGCCAAGTTCTCCGACATGTGGGTCCAGTATCAGAAGGGCGGATTTGAAGCGGTCATTGCTGGGAAGGACGAAGAAATCCGCGTGCTGAAAACGCGCGTCTATCGCGAAAGCGAAGACAAGGCCGGATGGGCGAAAGTTTCGAAGTTCTGGAGAAAGCAGGCGGTTAAGCTGGGATATTCCAGCGATGCGGTCATACCGGTCGAGCCGACGAGCGATGAGGTGATCACGCTCGATGTCTAACGTTGCCGATCTCGTCGACCGGGTCCGGTCCTTCGGCGCGAACATCGTGCTGGAAGATGGAAAGCTGCGCATCGTCAACCGAGGTCGGTTGCCGGTGTCGGCCATGACGTACATCGCGAAGCACAAGGTCGAGATCGCCGACCATCTCAAGACCGACGAAAACGTCGCCTTCGAAGAATGCGCCGCGATCATCGAGTTCGACGGCTGCGTGCCTCGGCAATGGGCTGAGCAGTTCGCGCGCTACCTCGCGAAGTCGAAACCGGCCAGCGTGTCAGATATTGACTGGTCTTGGTTCCTGACAACCTGCGGGCGGATGATCGACGAAGCACCGAGGGTAGCGGTATGAACGCGCTTCTCCCGGTCCACGAAGAAATCACCCTGCGGCCGCACCAAATAAGCGCGGTCGAGCGGCTGCGCGATGGAATCCGCGCCGGTGCGCGCCGGCAAATCCTGGTGGCGCCTACGGCATTCGGGAAGACAGAGTGCGCTGCCCATATCATTCAACAAAGCCAGACCAAGAAGGCAACGGCGTGGTTCATCGTCGATCGCGTCAACCTGATCGACCAGACCAGCGTGCGGTTTGGGAAGTATGGCATTGATCACGGTGTCATCCAGGCCGACCACTGGCTGACCGCGCCGGAGAAGCCGGTGCAAGTCGCATCAGCCCAGACTGTTGCTCGCCGCATCTATGAAGACGGCGCGCTGCCGGATCTCATTGTCGTTGACGAAGCGCATTGCGAATACAAAGCAATCCTCGAACTGATCGAACGCGCGAAGAAGGCTAAGGTCATCGGCTTGACCGCGACGCCCTTCACAGACGGCATGGCCGATCATTGGGACGGGCTCGTCAACGGCGCGACCGTGAACCAGCTCCTGGCCGAAAAGTGGCTCACGCCGCTGCGGGTCAAGGCCTGCGTGTCGCCAGACATGGTCGGGGCCAAGAAGAAGTTCACCGGGGAGTACGACGAAGACGATGCCGGCGCGCGCGGGATTACCATCATCGGTGATGTGGTGCAGACGTGGATTGAGCAGACCCAGAAGTTCTTCGGGCGGCCGGTCAAGACGATCGTGTTCTCGCCGTCTGTCGCGCACGGTGCCGAGCTTTGCCAGCAGTTCGCCGACGCCGGCTACAATTTCCAGCAGCTCTCCTATCTCGATGCGTCTGATACTGAGCGGCGCGAAAAGATTGAAGAGTTCCGCAAGCCAGACAGCGCGATCCACGGGCTGGTGTCGTGCGCCGTGCTCACCAAGGGCTTCGATGTCCCGGACGTTCTGTGCGGCATCTCTTGCCGTCCCTATCGCAAGTCCTTCTCCTCGCACATTCAGGAGATGGGCCGCGTGATGCGGATCGCGGCGGGAAAAGAGTTTGGCCTGTGGTTGGATCACTCAGGCAACAGCATCGCCTTCGCAGAGCAAACGGCCTGGCTCTACGAATATGGCGTCGACACCCTGTCGTCTGCACAAAAGCAGGACAGCGAAGTTCGCGAACCGGTCGAACGGGTCAAAGCCCAGCACTTCTGCGGCGGCTGCGGCCTGCAAATGGAACCGCAGTCGATCGCCTGTTTCTCATGTGGTTGGGAACGGCCTCGGCGCGGTGAGATCAAGACCGTCGAAGGGACACTGATCGATTTTGACCTGAGCGACCGGCACGCCTTCAAGCCGCGCCAAGGTCTGCGTGCGGCGTGCCTGGGCAATCCTCGGGCGATCTGGAACGCCGCTCTGGCTTACTGCTTCGCCAATGGTCGCCGCGGTGAAGATGCGTCGCGGAAATGGGCATACGGGATCTGGGCCGGCATCTATCCGGCAAGCAAGCTTCCCTACGGCCTCTACGATGCGACGTGCCACCACGCGACGGTTCAACCCGACGAGTACAGCCTGATCGATCGCGAGACCAAGCGCTTCCGTAAGTCGAGGAAAGCTGCATGACGGTCGATGAAGCAATCACGTCGGCCTGCGACCAGGTCGGCATCGTTCCACCAAAGGTGGCCGGATTCGGTCGCTGGCTCAAAACCGACACCATGTCGGGCAAGTCCGGAAAGGGCGACGGCCGGCTAATCGTCAACGACCTGCATGTGACGGCTTGGAACTGGCAGACGGGCGAGAAAATTACGGTCGGACTCAAGGAGGCGTTCACACCATCCGAACGTCGGGAAATTTCCCAGAAGATCAAAGTTGAAAACCAGCGCAAGCGCCAGCGGGCACAGGCGGCGGCCGACAGAGCTGCGGCGATGATCGGGCGATCCGCGCCGGCGCAACATCCCTACCTTGCCGGCAAGGGCTTCCCACATGAGCGGGCGCTGGTGCTCGGTGCCGCCGTGGTTCGCGAGATCGGTGGCGAGTATGGCTCCTACCTGATGCCAGACGGCGGCGGGGAAAGGGCGATCGTGGTCCCCGCCCGCGTCGGCGCCCGCGTCACCAGCCTGCAACTGATCTGGGAAGACGGTACGAAGAAATTTCTATGGGGCGGCGAGATGGAGCAGGCGTCGCACCGGATCGCCAGTGGCGCGTTCACATGGCTCTGCGAGGGCTACGCCACCGGCCTGTCGCTCCGCTCGGCGGTGAAGTCCCTGCATCGCAATGATGGTGTGCTGGTGTGCTTCTCGGCCTCCAATGTCCTGGCTGTATCGCGCATGGTCAAAGCCCGGCGCGCGATCCTGACCGACAACGACAAGCCGCTGCCCCAGTACGGAGGAATCGGGACCGGCGAGTATTTCGCCTACCGATCTGAAATTGCCTACCTGATGCCGCCGCTCGTCGGTGACGACTTGAACGACGTCCATCTGAGAGACGGCATCTTTGCCGTGCAGCGCCTCGTGTCGAATTTTCTGCGGGAGGCGAACTTGTAGAAAGCTCAGGGCCGAAAGGTGTCAAAGGCCAGTGTAGGCAACGGCGTATTCGCCTGAGCCTGCAACGGAAGCGGTCTGGTAAAGCCGTTCGTCGCGCCGGAAACAGCGACAACATATTCTGCACTGAGACCACGGCGACCGTGGCGGGGAATACCGGGATACGAGACCGGACCCGATCGCAGAGGCACCCTTACTCACACAGGACGCACCCCGAGAGGAGGTGCAGCCTCTCCCTGATCGTCTGGATGGTCTTCGAGAGGTGCCGCTGCCAAGCGATGCGCGTGTAGGGCCGACAGGGTAACCCCGGCTCGAGCCTCAATGAGGCAATCACGTATCCAGATGTGCGCGAGACCCCGTCCCAGTAGGCACGGAATCGCGTCACACTTCGTCCTGACGGGCGAAGTGTGTCCAGCAGTAAGGTGACCGGGATTAGGGGAGCCCGAAAAGGTCGGCCCGACAGACACTGACAGAGAGGTAAACAATGGACACTGAGCATTGGAAAGACAGCGGCAGCGGTGGACGACACGCGACGGTCGAATCGCTTTCGCAAGCCGAGCTTGATGATGCCTACCACCGCGCCGTGTTCGACTGTGACCAAGCGCTGGCGGACACGATCCGGCGCCGATTCTATCACCGGCAGGAGCAGATGGTTGGCAAGGGCGTGCCTCTGCACCTCTGGAATGCGATCCGCGACGAGCTGCACAAAGAACTGTCAACAGCCTTCAACGACTGCGAGGTGCGGCAGCTCGGCGACGATCGATATCAGCAACTCATGAAGCGGCTTTGGTCGCGCGATCAGGAGCAGAAGCCAGTATGAACGCACAGACGAAAACCAAGCTGCCCGCCTGGCTGGCAGTCCAAACCAAACCGGGCGGGGAATATCGCGCCATGACGGAAATGCAGCGCCTCGGGATCCCGGTCTACATGCCGCAATACCGGCACGAGTACCGGCACCACAGGACCAAGGCCTGGCTGGTGAAGAACTTTCCGCTGTTCCTCGGCTACATCTTCACGCCTGCCCACGATGTGAAATGGGGCGCGCTGAATAGCTGCGACGGATTGGTCCGGAACGGCGTGCTCTGCGACATCGAGGGCAAGCCGGTTCCCATCCCTGGTGACGACATCAAGGCCATTCGCGATGCAGAGGAAAAGGGCGTATTCGACAAGATGCGCGACCACGGTCTGCGGATCAAAGTCGGTGAAGGCGTGACGGTCTTGGACGGTGCTTTTGCTGGCGCCGACGCTGAGATGGTGAAAGCGCGCAGCGTCAACAGCGTTCGCGTTCTACTGAATATGTTTGGCGGCAAGGTTGTTGCTAGCGGACCAGTTGCCAAGATCCAGAAAAAGGAATAGAGTCCTACAAACTGATTTGGCGATACGCCTGTCTGCGCGGGGCTTCACAGTCACCAGCCGGGGCGATGAGGGGCAAAATCGCCGCCCCGACCCCCGACGAAGTATTATTTAACGGCAGAAACTAGTCGCGCCGATCGGTCAGTCAGACCGGCAATCAATATGGTTGCATTCGGCCCGGCAAGTCAGCCTCTTGCCTCCTACGCCAGTACCGACTCGCTCGAAACCAGACCAAGTTTGGTGTCATCTTCTTGAAAGCAGCCAATACCGGCAACTTGATCGCCAAATTTCCTTGGTGATTGTAGTAGACATACTCATCACCAAATTCGCTTTGAAGTCGGTTAGCGGCGTCATCCTGCCGAAGCTCGCCGTACTCCGTGATGAGGGCAACCATAAATTCGGCAGCCTTCACGGCTGTCATTGCGGTGCGTCTTTTTGTGACGGCCTTTCCAATGCCTCAGGTGGGAAATAACCGCCCTCTTTTTTGGCGCCGGCAAACCAAGTCGTTTGTATGCTGTCGTTCCCCCCGGCATGGACCGAAACAACCGTCATTTTTGGACCACCAGATTTCAACTGCACTATTTCTCCTACAGTAAAATTCATCTTCGACCTCCCTGAATTCACAATTGGCAAGAGTACCAACACCACCCGATTCGGATTGGCCCGCTGATCCTAAGCATCGAAACAAGTGAAAGCCATACGGAGAAATCGCTATGTCTACACGCTACGCAACCATCATCACCGACGATGCCGGCGAGGAGATCGTCTCCAGCATCGGTCAATTCGAAGGCGGCCCGCCCAACATCCGCACCGGCAAGGCTGAACAGGTCGCCGACGGGGTGCTGATCGGCATGGTTCGCGGCGGTCTTGTCGATCCAGTCGACGGGTTCGGCTTCCCCGATGGCGCTCCCGGTGCGTCTGGCCGCGCTGTCGGAATCGCCAAGGCGAACGAAGCAGCAGAGCGGCACGCTAAGTCGGTGAAGTCCGGCAAGCGTGGTGGCAAGGCGAAGGATGCCGCGCCTGTCGATGAGACGATCGATCCCGATGCCAAAACCGACGCGTAAGGGAACGAAGCCGAGATCCTCCGAAAAGGTCGCGGCTTCACCTCCTGTCTCCAACATGCCAGCACCCAAGGGCAACGACTTCTGGAAGGCGCGAAGCACCCATGGGCGCAAGCCGATCTTCGCGACGCCTGACGATCTGTGGACTGCTGCGGTCGAGTATTTCGAATGGGTCGATGCGCACCCGCTCTATGAGGCCAAGCCGTTCGCGTACCAGGGCGATGTGAGTATCGCGACCATTGCCAAGATGCGCGCGATGACTATCACCGGCCTCTGCATCTTCCTCGATATCAGTCAGCAGGCATGGTCGGAATACAAGCAGCGCGATGGTTTTGGTGAGATCACGACGCGCGTGGACGAAATCATCCGCACCCAGAAGTTCGAAGGCGCGTCCGCCGATCTACTCAACGCCAACATAATTGCTCGCGATCTCGGCCTCGCGGACAAGTCGGAACTGAACGTCGCCGGCTCGCTTCACACGATGTCTGGAGACGCCCTGGATGCTCGCATCGCTCTCTTACTCGAAGAAGGTCGAGCTGGCGCAGCTCCTGGAGGAGCAGGCAAGGCGGAAGAGCCGGAATAGGCTGTTGCGGTATCAGCCCTATACCAAGCAGGCATCCTTTCACGCGGCCGGCTCGACCAATCGGGAACGATTGTTCATGGCCGGCAACCAGCTTGGCAAGACGCTGGCCGGCGGCGCTGAATGGGCGATGCACCTGACCGGGCGATATCCCGACTGGTGGCAAGGCAAGGTGTTCCCCAAGCCGGTGGCGATGTGGGCTGCTGGCCTGACTGGCGAATCCACCCGCGACACGGTTCAGAAGATGCTGGTCGGGCAACCCGAGCGGCGCGATGCGTGGGGAACGGGGATGATCCCCGGCGATAGCTTCGATGAAACCTATCTGGCTCGCGGCATCCCGAATGCGCTCGATAGCATCGTGGTAAAGCATGGTGGTGGCGGCGACGTCCAGGCCGGCCGAAGCATCCTCGGCTTCAAATCATATGAGAAGGGCCGCGAGAAGTGGCAGGGACCGACGCTGGACGGTGTGTGGTTCGATGAGGAGCCGCCACCCGATATCTACAGCGAGGGGCTGACGCGCACGAACGCAACCGGCGGCATCACGATGATTACGTTCACGCCCCTTCTTGGCATGTCGGAAGTGGTGCTGATGTTCCTAACCGCCGACGAGGTCAACAGCATGGTGAAAAAGCAATGAGCCGGCACGTCACCTTCATGACAATCGACGACGCGGAGCATTACACGCCCGATCAACGTGCGGAGATCATCGCCGCCTATCCTGAACATGAGCGTGAAGCCAGGGCGAAAGGCATTCCTGTTCTTGGTTCCGGCCGCATCTTCCCGGTTGGAGAAGAAACCATTTCCTGCGAGCCGTTCCGCCTGCCGCGCTACTGGCCGCGCATCGGCGCTCTCGACTTCGGATGGGATCACCCTTCGGCCGCCGTTGAGCTGGCTTGGGATACGGAAGCTGACATCGTTTATGTCTCGAAGGCGCATCGAGCATCGCAACAGACGCCAGCCATGCAAGCCATCGCGCTGAAGCCGTGGGGATCATGGTTGCCGTGGTCCTGGCCGCGTGATGGTCGACGGGAGACGCTGGAAGGCGCCGGCATCGCACTGGCAAACCAGTATCGCACCCATGGGCTCAACATGCTCGGGACGCATGCCCAGTTCCCCGATGGCTCCGTCTCGGTCGAGGCGGGCTTGATGGAGATGCTGGACCGGATGCAGTCCGGCCGTTTCAAGGTGTTCTCCACCTTGGTCGAGTGGTTTGAAGAGTTTCGGCTTTACCACCGAAAGGACGGCCAAGTCGTCAAGTTGCGGGACGACGTGATGTCGGCGACACGCTATGGCGTGATGATGCTACGAGAGGCTATGGTCGATCCTGCAGAGTTCGCCGCGGTGAAGCGCAACCGAAAGCAATCCGATCCACTGGCGGCATTTCGATGAGCGAGTTTGTCCAGCGCCTGGACAAGCGGACGGGCGAGTACATCAAGATCGAGGTGCGGTCCGGTCGAGTGATCGGCGATCCGCAGAAGCGCAAATTCGCTGATGCCGACGAGATCGAGCCAATAGAGATCGAACAGCGCCGTGCTGCCTACCCTGACCCGCTGGCAGGTTTCCGTTGAAGCGCCATCCAGCGGAACAGTGAAACCTAATATCCCATCACAGTTTTGAGGTCTGACGCCGCTTTGCTGAGAGCACCGGGAGGCGTATTCAACCAGCCTGGGACGATAAGTGTTCGATACATTTTGGTCTCCTGCTTATTGATCAGATTCGGGTTTCTATCTAGCGCGAACGCAATCAACGATCGTTCGACAAACCGAATGTCGTTGTGTCGCGCTGTAGACGGTTTGGAGAACTGCCATGTCCCAGGGGTTGTTCTTGCATACAGGTACAGCACTGGCGTGCCTTTGATGCCCGAAGCCAAGACCGAGTTGAACTTCTTGACCTTGTCGCCTGTCAGGCATTCCGTCTTGAAACTCTGACGCTCGGCCTTGCCGACATACCAAGGCAAGACTCCGCCACCTGACCGAAGCCCGAAGACGTAGCAGCCGCAAGTTTGAGATAGCCAATACTCGGCCGCCTCCACCGTGTCCCAAAACGCAGCTCGAAACCCTTCGTCCAAAAAAATCAAATTGTCTTCCTTGGATCGGGGCAACACAAATGGACCGTATAGATAGTATTTCAAGAATTCCCTCCCGACTTTATTTCACGCTCAACCGATTACCATCACGCGAGCACTTCAGGCAACGGAAAGCAGCGCGAACACGTGTTAACTGCGCCTGGATGTCATTAGTCGCATGACAGTCAGAATCGTCGGCGGCAATCTCCGCGACCTGAGCTACATCGCTACGAACCTGCGGCCTGAAGACAGAGCAGAGATTGACTGTCAGCTAGACGACTGGTCGCCGGCGACGCTCGCACTGCATGCGCTGCAAGGTCCGGCCTATGTGGTCGAGCTCGACGGCAATCCGGAAGCGGCATTCGGCGCGGCTCAACTTCGCAGTGGCCTCTGGATCGCCTGGTCATGGGGCACTCGGCGCATGAAGCGCTGCGTGCCTCGGATCACAAAGTTCTTCTGGGAAGTGCTGGGGCCCGAGGTGGCCGCACAAGGCGCATGGCGGGTCGAGGCGCGGGCACTGGCATCGAATGACCTGGCGCTTCGCTGGTTACGTCGCCTCGGCGCAACTGAACGCTGCCGCCTACCTGCCTTCGGCAAGAACGGCGAAGACTTCATCCTGTTCGATTGGACAAGAGAGACCTGGAACCATGTGCCTATTCAACAAGCCACCGGAATTGAAGCCGCTGCCACCGACACCAACGGCGACCGATGCGGACGTGCAGGCGCGGGAAGCAGCGATGCGCGCTGCTCTCGCTTCCAAGACTGACACGGCATCGACCGTGAAAACTGATCTCGCGCCATCTGCCCTGGTAGGCCAGAAGCGCGTGCTGCTGGGAGTTTGAGCTATGGCCGGTCGCAATGCACCTTCACAGCACAATGGTCCGTTCCGCGCGCAGCCTGTTGCGCCGGCCGGGACCGAAACCAAGATCACTGCGGCTGCTATGCCTACCGGTGGTGTTGGCTGGACAGGCTGGCTCTCGGCGATCTGGTATGCGCTCGCCGGGGTCACGGCAGGCTCTGCCGACGCCGGCGGCTCGATAAAGGCTGGCGGCGTCTACAACGTCACGCCAGCGACCTTGACGACTGGCCAGCGCGCTGACCTCCAGACCGACAATCTGCAGAACCTCAAAGTGGTGTTGAGCACCAATGCGGGCGGCGGCGTTGCGCTCCAGGCGATCGCAACGAATGCCGATGGCGTCGCAACCAGCTCGTCGGCATCGACCTTGGCGACTGTCTCTCGCGGCTCGAAGTTTAACGGCACATCATACGATCGCGACCGTAAGCCGAATGGGACCAAGATCCTGCCGTCGGCGGCTGCGTCGACCAACCCGGACTTTGCCAAGGCCTCGGCCGGCGATCTGCACTGCATCAGCGGCGTCAATGCTGCTGCCTCGGTGCGCTATCTGAAGCTGTTCAACAAGGCATCTGCGCCAACCGTCGGGACGGACAATCCGATCATGGTCATTGCCTTGCCGGTAGGAGCGTTCAACATCAACGTGAACGGTCACTATTTCAGCACGGGCATCGCATTCGCCCTCACCACCGGCGCCGCGCTCCTCGACACCGGCGCTGTCACTGCTGCCGACGTCGTCGGCCTGACCCTGACGTATGCCTAATGGCTGATACCGGCGATTCCCGTGCACGTGATGTGCTGTCGCGACAGTCCGAACTTGAGACTGAGCGCGCCCACTACGAAGGCGTCTGGGAGCAGGTCGCGGAATTCTGCGATCCTGATGCACCCGACATCTTCGCCAGCCGCTCCAGCCGCTCGCTGGAATCGCAAGCTGAACGCTCCGAGCGTCGTGGCAGTCGCGTCTATGCGACCACGATCAACAGCGCTGCCAACCGCCTCGCTGCTGGCCTGGAGAGCCTGATCATCCCGCAGTCCGAAAAGTGGCATGGCCTGTCGACGGCGGCGATGGATGACGAAGAGACGGACGAGGAAAAGAAGTGGGCTGAGAGCCTGCGCGACTTCCTGTTCTCGCTGCGCTACTCGGCGAACTCGAACTTCGTGCCGGCGACGCAAGCCTGCCTGCGTAACGTGGTCCGCTATGGTCCGGCCTATCTCTACGCCGAAGAGGGCTTCGGCACGACCATGGTGCGGTATGCCTCCATCCCGGTGGTCGAGGGCTATGTCAGCCGCAACCGGTGGGGACAGGTCGACACGTTCCATCGCCGCTATGAGCGCACTGCCCGGCAGACTGCGCAGATGCTCGGCTATGAGAAGCTGCCGGCCAAGGTCAAGGCACTGGTAGACGATCCGACCAAGTGCGACACCAAGATTTCTCTGATCCACTGCATCAAGCCTCGCGACGAGCGCAAGATGTACCGCATCGGTGGACAGATGGACTATCTCGACACCGCCTTTGCCTCCTACCACGTAATCGAAGAGGAAGAGGTAATCGCGAAGGAAAGCGGCTTCCGCACCTTCCCGGTGGCGACGTTCAACTGGCGCCGTTATGAGAGCGACCCTTACGGCATCTCGCCGACGATCGAAGCACTAACCACTGTCCGCGAAGAGAACGCGGTGCGCCGCTCTGGCCTCCGTGCGTTGCAGATGAACACTGATCCGGCGACTGCATCGAAAGCCCGCATGGATGACGTGCCGGTCCTCAACCCCGGCGAGAATTATCCGGGCATGATGAGCGAATCCGGGCAGATCCAAATCGCTCCGATCAATACCGGTGCCAATCCTACTTACGCCTTCGACTATGCGCAGACGCGGGCCGATGAAATCCGCGACATGATGTTCGTGAACCTGTTTCAGACGCTCGTGCAAAATCCGCAGATGACAGCGACTGAAGCTCTGATCCGGCAAGAGGAAAAGGGTGCGCTGCTCGGCCCGTCCGGCTCGATCATTCAATCCGGCTTCGCCACGAACCTCGATCGCGAACTGGGCATCCTCGAAGACAAGGGGCTCTACGAGCAAGACAGCAGATTCCTGCCCCCTGCAAGCCTGGCCGGCAAGTCGGTGCGACCGACGTTCACTGGTCCGCTCGATGTTCTGCGTCGTTCGGCTGAGGCGCGCGACACCATTCAGGTGGTGACCACAGCCATGCAGATGGCACAATTCGATCCTGACGTGATGGACAACATCGACAGCGACGAAGCCATCAAGATCGTGCAGAGCGCTGGCCGCAGCCCGGCTCGGTTGTTCCGGTCGGCAGATGATATCGCCGCTCGTCGTGATGCGAAAGCAAAGCAACAGCAGGCACAAGCCGGCGCCGCCGCAATGGCCGCTGCCGGCAAGGTTGCGAAGGACGCTGTGCCGGCCGCAGTCCAGGCGCGTGATAGTGGGCTGCTCGACGGTCTCAACGGCCTCATGCCACAGGGCAACGCATGAGCAAGCCGAAGACGTTCAATCGTGCCGGCCTGGCTGGTGGACCGGCGAAGGCGCAGGACGCGTTGACCAAGGCTTACCTGCGCGTCTTCACCGGTGCTGATGGCGAGATGGTCCTTGCCGATCTTGTCGACAAAGCAGGCTACTACCGCCGGCCGAACTATCACGACTGGATGGCCCGCACGAAAACGCCGGCCGGCTTCGAACTGCACAGCGCTCTTTCGAACGCTCGGGCCGAAGTCGTGCAGCACATCATGGATTTTCTCAGGCTGGACGACGATCAGCGGATTGCGCTGGAACGGGCGGCAAGGCTCGAAGGCCAGCGATAGGTTTGCCCGCGGCGGGTTCAGCCGAAATCTTCCCAAGAATGAGGATACGACAATGACACGTGGACTTCCGCGTACCCTTTCGCGCGCCGCTGCTCGGGCCGCTGGCCTGGCTCCTCCGGTTGCCGGCCTAAAGGCTGTCACGACCGGCGCCGGCGGTGCCTTCAAGACGGTCTTCACCTTCAACGCCATGCAAGTGCCGGTGACCGACGCGCTGGCCTATGCCTCGCAGAAAATTTTCGATTGCCTGGATGGCAAGGTCCGCATCAAGGGCGGCACCGCCAAGCTGCAGTTCGCAGTGCTCGGTGTACGCGCCAGCACGATCAACGACAACGCCTCGCTGACCTGGGGTCTCGGCACCGTGGCGGCATCCAGCATCACGCTGGCGACCACCATGCAGAACATCATCGCGGTCACCACCCGCACGCTGGACGGCGCCACCACGGCGCTGTCGACGGCTTCCACCGCTGATGTTGTTGCAGCCGCCACGTTCGACGGCACCGCAACGCCAGTGGATTTCTTCCTAAACCTGGCGTTCGCCACGAATACGGACATCGACGCCGACGGCGTGCTGGCGATCACCGGCACCATCACTCTGCTCTGGGAGAACTGGGGCGACAACGTTTAACGGCCCTGCGGCTGGGTGAGCCGCCCAATCGAAGGAACAATCGATCATGACAGATACGGCAGAAACTGGGTCCGTGGTGGTGGAAACACCTCCGGCGGGCAACCTGGAAAAGCCAGCGACGACGGTAGAAAACGGGTCCGCTACCGAAGGCGCCAAGAGTTGGTTTGACGGTCTTTCCGAAGGCAACCGCAAGCTCGCTGACAACAAGGGCTGGACCAAGCCAGAAGGCGGCATCGAAAAGGTGCTGTCTTCCTATGCGGAACTCGAACGTATGCAGGGTGAAAGCCTGCGCGTCCCCGCAGCCGACGCAGCGCCGGAGGAATGGGAGAAATTCAACTCCAAACTTCCCGAGACCATGCGGCCGGTGACATCGCCCGAAAAGGTCGAGTACACGCGCCCGGAAGGGCTCCCTGCTGATCTACCCTACGATGAAGCGCTGGCGACTGCGTCCAAGACCTGGGCGGCTGAAGCGGGCGCGACACCCAAGGTGGCGCAGGCCTATCACGACAAATTCGTAGGCTACATGGCCGACCAGGTGAAGGCGCATCAAACCGCCGTCGCCGCATCGGTCGAGGCAACCCACGAAGATCTTGTGAAGGACTGGGGACCGAAAGACAGCGAAGGCTTCAAGCAGAAGCACGAGTTGGCGAACCGGGCGGCCAAGAAGCTCGATCTGGTCGATGCCTTCAAGGAGGCGGGAATTCTGCTGCCCGACGGCGCGCTGACCAAGTCCAAGGTTGCGCGGGCCCTCTCGGCGGTGGGCGAGGCGATGTTCAAGGAAGACACGATCGACGGCGGCAACGTGCAGTCAGGGGAGAACCCTTTCAAGCGTGATGCCAGCGGCGGTCGTAACATCTCGGCGATTTCGGCCCTTGTGAAAAGCGACCCCGAACGCGCGAAGCGGCTTGCCCGCGAGGCCGGTGAAAACCCGGATCTCTGGGTGTCCAGCCATCCCCTGTGAGGGATCGACACCGCTCCGCATTGCTAAAGGAATGAAATAAAATGGCAGACGCCTACACCCGCATTGCGGATTCGATCGTTCCATCGGTCTATTCGCAGTACTCGTTCGAAGAGCACGTGCAGTCGCTGGAAATCTACCAGGCCGGCATCCTCTTCAACGATCCCGCGATCA
This sequence comes from Mesorhizobium sp. M0870, assembly GCF_040319775.1. Taxonomy (NCBI): domain Bacteria; kingdom Pseudomonadati; phylum Pseudomonadota; class Alphaproteobacteria; order Hyphomicrobiales; family Phyllobacteriaceae; genus Mesorhizobium; species Mesorhizobium sp. M0870. The sequence continues at coordinate 232,859 of NZ_JAMYOI010000006.1, read as the reverse complement.
CCGCCAAGCTGAGCCTCGGCGGCCGTTCGGTCGACATGCCCGGCTGGAAAGATCTCGGCAACGATCCGTCGGAACCCATCAACGATGATCCGACTGACAGCATCGAGATGAAGAAGATCGGTTCGCGCCGTGAAGTCGCGGCCCGTAACATCCGCGCCAACGCGTGGGGCATCCCGGACCTGACCAGCATCCTCGCCGGTTCCGATCCGCAGAAGCTGATCGTCCAGCGTCAGACCGACTATTGGCAGCGTGCCAACAAGTTGACGCTGGTCAGCATCCTGAAGGGCGTGATCGCAGACAACGTCGCCAACGATGCCGGCGACCTCGTCCGCGTGACCGGCGCCTCGATTGTCGACACCGACATCATCGAAGCGGCGTACCTGATGGGCGATCGTGCCGACAAGTTCAAGACGATCTGGATGCATTCGAAGCAGATGAAGGCTCTCAAGCTGGCTGATCTGATCGACTATGTCCCGTCTTCCCAGCAGGGCGGCCCGCTGATCCCGTACTACATGAACCTGCGCGTGGTGGTCGACGATGACATCCCGGTGGCAACCGGCGTCTACACGGCGTTCATGTTCAAGGACAAGGCGATCATGTGGAACGAGCTTCCGGTGAACACGGAAGGCGGCCCGCTGGAGTTCGACCGCAAGCCGCGCCAGGCCCATGGTGGTGGCGTGACGGAAATGGTGGCACGTCGCCACTTCGTTCCTCACGTTCCCGGCACGCGCTTCCTCGATGCCTCCTCGGCCGGCGAATTCGCCACCGATGCGGAACTGGCACTTGCAGCGAACTGGGACCGCACCGCGTCGAGCGTCAAGAACATGACGTTCATCGCACTGAAGACCACCGAGGCCTGATCAGGCCTGGGAACTGAAACGGGCGGGCGGCTTCGGCTGCTCGCCCTTTTGTCGTGAGGATAATCATGATCACCAGCAAGCGTAAGCCCGCCGAAACCCGTAAAGAGGCAGTGCGCCGACAGTTCCGTGAGCAAGCCGAACGGCTCAATCCCAGCCCGTTCATTCAGGTGCTCAATTCGCGCGGCCTGCCGAAGAAGCCGGCCCGCCATACGAGCCTGAAGGTCTGACCTCATGGCGCTCACCGAACTCGACGTCGCGAACATGGCGCTGGCCGTGCTGGACGAGTCCCCGATCGATAGCCTCGATCAGGACATCAAAGCCGCCCGAATGCTGAATCTGCATTTCAACCAGACGCGCGAAGCCGAGTTGACGAAGTATGCCTGGGTCTTTGCGATCCTGCGCGCCACCGTCGCCAGTGCCGATACCGGATCGGGCGACTGCACGCTCAATTGGTCCTATGAGCTTCCATCTGATTGCCTGCGGCCACTCCCGCTCACTCACAACGGAGAGCCCGATGGCGTGCCGATCTCATGGCGCCAAGAAGCCGGCGTGATCTACTCGGATCGCTCGGGGCCGCTGATCATCCGGTATGTGGGAAACCTGACCGACCCGAATGACTGGGATGCACTGTTCACGGAAGTGCTCGTCGGTGCGTTGGCGATCAAGATTGCCCATCCGATCACCCACAAGGCCAACATGATCGACATAGCCCGCAACGGCTACGACAGGGCCGTAGACGCGGCTTTCGCTTCGCAGGCAGTGCAGCGCGGTGCAAGGCAGTCTACTTCGTCCTGGGCCTACCAGCGCGGCGACAACAGGGCCATTCGCTGATGGCGACGCTCTATCCGATCCAGGACACCTTTGTCCGCGGGGAAATCAGCCCGCGCCTGCACGCCCGCGCAACCCTCGATCTCTACCGGGCGGCTCTGTCGCGATGCACGAACCTTGTGACCCTGCCCCATGGCGGCATTCGAAAGCGTGGCGGAACGTACTTCGTCAATGAGGTGAAGACGTCGTCGAAGAAGACGCGCGTGATCCCCTTCATCTTCTCCGCCGATCAAGCCTATGCGCTAGAATTCGGCGATCAATATATCAGGGTCTTCGCCTACGGCGCCCGCGTGGGGACGGTTGAGGTCGCTTCACCATACCTCGAAGCTGATCTGTTCGACCTGACCTATGTCCAGTCCGCTGATCAGATGTGGATCACTCATCGGGACTATCCGCCGAAGGTGATAACGCGCACTTCGCACACGACTTGGACGCTCGAAGATTTCGAATTTCTCGACGGCCCCTATGATCCCGTCAATGACACAGCGACGACACTGACGCCATCCGACACCGGGCATCTGACGCCACAGATGACCAGCAACACGACGCCTTCCGGCACCGCTTCCACCGGCAGCGGCAGCGCTTCTGCCTGGCAGATGTTCGACCGCGACAAGACGCAGGACATCGAAATTGCGAGCGGCGGCGACGGCTACATCCGGTTCCGCAATGCAGGCGGTGTGCAGCGCGTAGTCGATGCCTACTGGATCACCACGTCGCGGGTGGCAACTGGCGATTATGATTTCTTCACTGCTTGGGAATTGCAGGGTTCCAATGATGGCACGAACTGGGTCACCCTGGACACGCGTACCGGCGAACTCGGTTGGGGCAATGGGGAGACCCGCTTCTACGACTTCACCAACAAATCAGCGTTCGAATATCATCAGCTGGTGTTCAGCGGCGGCGGCGGCGACGATGCCGTTGTCACCGTCTCGGCCGAGCTAGCGATGCATATCGCCGCTTCCGATCAGACGCCGTTCGACCTCACCGCCTCCTCAATCATCGGTATAAACGACGACGGCGGCTTTCAGCCCTCGGATGTTGGTCGTTCCATTCGCCTCCTAGGAGCCGACGGCATCTGGCGCTGGGCCAAGATCACCAGCCGCACCAGCACCACGGTGGTCAAGGTCATCCTCTACGGGCATGCGCTGCCGAACATGAACCCGATCACGCGCTGGCGGCTCGGTACCTTCGTGCCCGGCAAGTACGTCGAAAGCGGGTCGCTCTATGAGGAGCGGCTGGCCTTCAGCCGGAAATTCTCCGTCTATGCCTCGGCCACCGGCGACTTCGATAATTTTGCTCTCGGCGAGGAAGACGACGACGCGCTGGAATTCATCCAAGCGGGCGGCGGCCAGGCCAATGACATCGTCTGGATTGCCGACAGCGACGGTGCGCTGCTGATCGGCACCTCGGGTGGTGTCCGCGCTTTGTCAGGCTCGGGCATCGACGAGGCTCTGACGCCGTCGTCCTTCAAGAACCGCCGCTCTCGCACCTTCGGCTGTGCTCGCATCCGTCCGGTCGATGCCGGTCAGTCGTTCCTCTATGTAACGCGCTCGGGCAGATCAATCGCGGAACTGACTGAAACCCAGCCTGGCCGTTTCGCCTCGGATGACATCGGCCAAGTCTCGGAACACATTCCGAAGAAGGGCGTGATCGAACTCGCTTTCCAGACCGACCCGGATCCAGTTCTGTGGTTTCCGACCGCTGACGGCCAGCTTGGCGGCTACACTCACCAGCCATCGCAAGACGTGCGCGGCATGCACGTTCATCGGTTCGGCGGCACGTTCACCGGTTCCGAATGGGCACTGGTGGAAAGCGCAATCGTGACCCCCGGCCAAGACGGCAACGACGATCTCTGGCTTGTCGTGAAACGCACCATCGGTGGCGTCACGAAGCGCCTCATCGAAATCAAGACCGCGCCCTTCGAATACGGCACGATCGACGACGCGTTCGAAGTCGATTGCGGACTGCAGTATACCGGCGTTGCCGTGAATGCTGTTTCCGGGCTCGCTCACCTCAACGGGCAGACTGTCGACGCTCTGGCCGATGGCAAGGTCTACAGGGCTCTTATCGTCTCGGCGGGTGCTGTCTCGCTGCCTGGCGGTGCCACGGCGACAAGATGGGCTGTGGGCCTGCCCTATGAGGCCGCAGCTGACACGCTGGAACTTGATGTCGGCGGCAAAGACGGCTCGATCGTCGGCCGTCGCAAGAAGGTCACCAAGGTCATCCTGTCCGTTTTCGAGACCGACACGACGGGCTTGCAGATCTCTTCGTTCATCCGCGGGCGCTGGGAGCCCGTGCGCATACCCTCGATCGTTGCGGCCGATGGAAAAGCGAACCTCTACACCGGCAATGTCGAGGTGCCGATCGACGATAGCTGGGAAGGACAAGGGAGGGTGAAAATCCGCCACGTCAACCCGACGCCATGCACCATCCGCGCGCTGACACCTGTTTTCGACGCTGAACCGTAGGGGCTGAATCGATGTGCACCATTGCCCTAATCGGCATCGGCCTTTCCGTTGGCGGCGCCCTCATGCAGGGGCAGCAGGAAAAGCAAATGCAGGAGATGCAGGCCAAGGCCTATGATCAGCAGGCCCAAGCTGACGCTCAAGCAGCGTCATTCGAGCAGTCGCAGGAAAAGCACAAGCAAGACCTGTTGGCGGCGAGCGCCCGCGCACAGGTCGGCGCGTCCGGTGTTGCCGTAGCTGGCTCGCCGTCGGAAGTGCTTGCCGCCAACGCCCGGCAGAACCAGCTTGATCTAAAGGCGATTCAATATGGTTCGCAACTCCGCCAGAACAGCTTGACCACGCAAGCCTCAATCTCGCGCTTCAGCGGCAAGCAGGCGGTCGGCGCCTCCATCATCAAGGCCGGCAGCAATCTCGTTTCCGGGATTACGAACTTGTACGACCCGAAGAAGGCGTTCGGGATCGGCGGTTCGGCTTTCGCACCTTAAGGGACTTTCATGGCTGTCATTCCGCTTCAGGTCGCCGAACGTCGCCTCGATACTGGCAGCGTGGTGCAGTATCCGCAGGGCTCGCCGATCGGCGCCGCAGTCGAAGGTGCTGGCGACCAGTTTCAGGCGGTTGCCGAGCGGGTGCAGGCGCGCAAAGACGAATTGGACAAGTTCAAGCGCATCACTGTCGAAAACGCATATGACCAGGATCTTGCCAACCAAGCCGCTGAAGCTGCGCGCAATGGCACCGCCGACGGCTCCGGCCTTCACGACACCATTGCCGGACAGGTGGACCCGGCCGGGCAGGTTGTGAAGCCCGGCTTAGTCGACACCTTGGCGCAGAAGTACCGGGAGCAAGTGCCGGAAAGCCAGCGCGGGTTTTTCGATGCAAGCCTTCCTGCGAGGCGGATGGAATTGTCCGGCCGCGCGGCTTCCGCGCAGTACGAGCAAGAGCAGAAATACGCCACGTTCGAGACAACGAAAATTCAGAACGGGCTGGTCAGCTCGATCCTGCAAATGGACCCGAACGACAGCGCCTCCTATGACGCCTACAAGGCCAAGGGCCGTGAAGCCATCCTTGCCAGTCCGCTCAGTCCGCTGGCCAAGCAGGCGACGCTGGACGGCTGGGACCAGGCTGCACCGAAGGCGCTTGCGGAGGCAATCAGCGCCCGCGACCCGGGAAAACTACGCGAACTGTTTGGCATGGCCGCGCCAGCCGCCACCGGCGGCACTGCGGTCGATGTCGTTACCGATAGGATCATCGGCGTTGAGAGTGGAGGCGATCCGAATGCTGAAAATCCCAACTCGTCGGCCTCGGGCGTTGGGCAGTTTCTAGATTCGACATGGGTCCAGACCATCCGCCAGCACCGTCCCGACATCGCGGCCGGCAAGAGCGCGGCCCAGATCATCGCGCTGAAGAAAGATCGCAAGCTCGGCAAGGAGATGACCCGCGCATATCAGCAGGACAATGCCGACTATCTGACCAATCGCGGCGAGGCCACGACACCCGGTAACATCTATCTCGCCCACTTCCTCGGGCCAGGTGGCGCGGTCAACACGCTGAAGGCTGATCCCAGCACCCCCATTGTTGATATCGTTGGGCAAGATGCCGTCAACGCCAATCCGTTCCTGCGTGGGAAAACTGCCGGCGACACCATCGCGTGGTCAGACAAGAACATGGGCGGCAGCGGCCGGTCAGCAAAGCCCGACCCTCGCTTTCATGGCATGTCGCCGGATGACATGCTGTCGCTCGCAAACCGGGATGACGTAGCATTCCGCCAGAAACAGACCGCGGATATCGCTCAATCGAAGGTCGAATATCAGGGGTACAAAGATCACATCGAACTTGGCATCCGCACCGGCGAAATCCGAGATCCTGCGCTGATCCTCAACAGCAAGCTCAACGAAGGCGACCAGGCGTCGCTTTACGAGATGCTAAAGACGCAAAACAAAGACAGCGCCGGTGTCGACGCGATCATCGGCGCGATCGGCAGCGGGCAGAAGGTCTCGATCAACAGCTTCGACAGTGGCCAGAGCAAGATCGCTGACAAAGCTTTTGGGCAGTTTGTTGCCGGTGTAGCGCCAGAACAGCGGGCGGCGGCGACGTCGACCTATGTGTCGGCGACGGGGTACATTCCCGATCAGGTGCAGGCACAGCTTCGGCAAGGCGCCGCCTCGAAAACAGGGGCGGAACTGTCTTCGGCACTGTCTCAAGCTGATGCACTGGAGCGGATCGCGCCCAAGTCGTTCGGCAACATCCCAGGCAGCGACGTGCAGACGAAGCTGACCGATTACCGGCATCTGGTGAACGACCTCGGCATGACAGGTGAGGCTGCTGCGCAGGAGATCATTCGCCGCGCCGACCCGTCGATGAAGGCAAGCGTCGAGGTACTGAAGCCCGCCGCAGAAAAATTCCTCAAGGGCTTGACCGTTGGCGACGTGACAAACGCGTTTGACAATTTCAGCGGTCCCGGTGGTGAGCCCGGCGCTGGTGTGATGCCGCAGCAGCCGACCGAACTGCTGGCCGAATACAAGGAACTGGCAGGAGATGCATTCTATGAGACCGGCGGCGATGCCGGGATGGCGAAGGCTCGGGCTGTCGCGGCTATTCAGAAGAATTGGGCGGTGAGCAATGTATCCGGTTCGCCGAACCTGATGCGCATGGCACCGGAACTCTACTATCCCCCGGTCGGCGACAAGTTCGACTATTTGCGCGCCGATGCGATGCAGACCGCGCAAGCCTATGCCGACGAGCACAACCCCGGCCGCAAGGTCGAGAACGTTGCCATCAAGATGGGCGAGTGGACGCGGCGCGATGCTGAGATGATGCGCACCGACAAGAACCGCTTCCCGCGCTACAAGCTCTATTACCAGTTCGAAGACCATGGTCAGACGACTTGGGAAGAGGCTTACGGCGCGCCCTGGGGTGTCGATGCCGGCACGATCGCCAAGGCACGCGAGAGCGATATCGCCCAGCGCATGCAGGCGGAATCGGAAGGCAGCGCGGTCGATGGTTCTATCCTTCGCCAGGCCCAAGGCAAGGTGCGCGACATCGTCGCCGACCCGTATTCGAGCGACCTTACCAAGGCGTTGCAGGCTGAGACCACATCGGCCGGCGCGCGGTTTCAAGTCGACCTTCGCAAGGATCAGCGGAAGCGTGCCGCAGAGCCGCCGCTGTCGGCTGATGAGCAGCCGTCTGGCACGGGCACCTATGACGGCAGTCAGAAGACAGGCTTCGGGGGCAACTAATGGGCATTATCACCTATCCCGACGATCCACTGCCGATCGAAAAGTTCGGTGCGGTCGACTATCGGCCTGATCCGGACAAGGAGATCGCGCCCGATGTGATGACGGTCCTCGGCTCGGCCGTGCGCCAGAGCAATACGATCGGCTCGATGGCGTCGAACAAGATGGCCGGCGTCGACATCTATGCGCCGGAAGAAGGCTGGAACGGCCGAACCGCCTACGAGCGCATTAAAGGCACGAAGTACGAACCGCACTGGGCTCGCTTCGCGCCGCTGCAAAACAGTGTCGCCTTCAACGCCATGCAGTCGCAGATCGACATGGAAACGGAGGATCGCCGCAATGTCGATTCCGCTGGCTGGCTGGGAACGGCCTTCAGCGGCGCGGCCTCGATCGTCGATCTTCCCACGCTGGTACCTGGGGGCGAAGCGGTCACCGGTGTCCGAATGGGGCGGGCAGTGGTTCAGACCGGACTGCGCACCGCTATCGCAGGAGGCCTCAGCGCGACCGCATCTGAAATTGCGCTCCAGTCGTCGCAGCAGACCCGGCCGCTCTCGGACAGCATCGTAGGCGTGGGCGCCGGCTTCGTCCTCGGCGGATTGTTGGGTTCTGGAGCCGGAGCGCTGATGTCGGTCGCCGAGCGAAAGACGGCGTTGCGGTCTGTCGAGAACGCCTTGAGGGAAAAAGTGCCGACCCCAGACGAAGTTTGGGCCAACGTGCAAGCTCAGAGCGGCGGCTCGGCGGCGGCTCCTCGGCCTCTCCTGTCGGACTACGACATCGGCGATGGTATGGGCGCCAAGACGGTCGGCAAGGTGCAATCCGGCTTCAACCCTTTGCTGCGTGCTGCCCATAGCCCAAATGCGATCCATCGCGAAGTCGTATCGAACCTGGCCGAGACCGGCTTCTACATCGAAAAGAACTCGCGCGGCGAAGGCAACATCGCGGTCGAGAGCGCGGTAAAATATTGGGACCGGGGGGCGCTGACCAAGGGCCTCGACGACATGCGCACGATCTACAGCGACGCGCGCAAGAAGGGCCTCGGCATGTCGGCGGAGGAATTCCGCACTGCTGTCAGCAAAGCCATGCGTCGCGGTGATGTCGGCGAGAACGACGCAGTGTCGCAGGCGGCGCAGTCCTGGCGCAAAACGCTTTTCGATCCGCTGAAGGACGAAGCCATCGCTGCGGGTCTCTTGCCGGCAGATGTTAGCGTCAAGACCGCGACGTCCTACCTCACGCGCCTTTGGAACTCGAACCGCCTAAACGCTGGCGAAGCCCGTTTCAAAGCTATCGTGAAGCCATGGATCGATGACCAGCTATCGCAGCTGGAGTTCAAGGCCGACGAAATCAGGATCGGCAACCGGATCGTTGACGCGGATAAGAAACGCGAAACGTTCGGGAAGGTCAACGATCGCCTGGAGGGCATCGAAGGACGCCTGTCCGACCGCGAGGCCGGCCGGCAGAAGCGAATGGGCGCACTGACCCAGTTGCGTCAAGATCGCCTTGACGTGCTCAAGGAGCGCGCACCGGCCGCGCTGGTGTCAACTCTGCGCGGTGCCGACGAAAATGCTGTGATGGTCGACACGGTGAAGCAGGCTCGCGCTGCGGCGCGCTCGGCCGGCAGGAAGCAAACCTTCGCCGAACGGACGCCGGTGCTGGCGCTCATCAAAGCAAAGGGCGGTGCGCGCGTCGGCTCCAAGCTGGACGACGAGCTGCGCGCAATGGGTGTCACGCCCAAGTCGCATCCGGGCATGTTCGTCAAACGGGGCGGCATTGGCGATGTCGACAACTTCGTCCATGCCGAAGATGAGATGTTTGCCAATCTGCCACAGGACGGCAACGGCTACGTCGATCCGCGATCCGTCATGGAAGCAATTCGGTCGGAACTTGCTGGCAACCCGCTTCGCACGGCAGAGGAGGAGGCAGCAGCGGCGGCGGCCGACAATCTTGACCAGACGGCGGCAGAATGGCTGGGTCGCGTTGGCCTGCCTCCCAATGCCACGGTGAAGGACGTTCGCGACCATATCGGCCGCGTGCTGGCCGCTGAGCGGAACACGGACGGGCTCGACACGCGCATTTCCCGTTTTGAGCAGGAGATGGAGGAATTCGATCGCACGACCGACGCCATCACTAATGAGCGCGACATTACCGCCATCGAGGCCAAGAGCCTGAGCGAGGAGGTAGCCAAGATCGAGGCCGAACTCGACGCCGTAAGCGATATCGCAAACTCCTCGCCTCGCGTTTCGCTCGTGGTGGACTATGCGACGACCAAGCGCGATCTGTTCAAAGGCAAGCTCAGGGAGCGGTCGCTGAGCAAGCGGGTCGAGGCGATCAAGCGCCTGGATGCGGAAGGCGGCGGCAACCCGGAAATTCTGGACGAACTCGCCGCCAAGTCGGTCGATCTAGACCGGTTGCGCGCTGAGATCGAAGGATTGAAGGTCAAGGCCGACAAGCTGGAGCCGATAGTCCCCAAGGTGAAACAGGAGATCCCCGAATTCGTTTCGCCAGAGGATCGTGCCGACTATGTGAAGGGCATCGTCGATGACATCTTCTTGCAGCTCACCGGCCGCGCGAACCAGGGCATGCCGTCCTACGACATGACGATGTCGTCTCGCGGCCCGCTGAAGGAACGGACGTTCAACATTCCCGACGAGTTGATTGAAGACTTCCTGGAACACGACATCGAACTGATCGGCCGGCGCTATGCCCGCGTCATGGCCGCCGATGTCGAACTGACCAAGATGGACAAGCGACTCGGCGGCGAAGGCAAGCCGACGCTGAAAAGCCAGCTTGACCGGGTGACGGCCGAATATCTGCGGATGCGCGAAGCCGTGCAGACGTCGACCGAAATGGACGCTGCAGCCAAGACCAAGGCACTCGACGCGCTGAAGAACAGTGAGAAAAGCGACATTGAAGACGCGGCTGCAATCCGCGATCTGTTGCGCGGACAGTACAAGGTCGATGCCCAACACACGAATTTCGCTCGCGTCCTGCGCGTCGCGGGCACCTTCAATTTCATGCGGCAACTCGGCGGTGTCGTGGTGTCGTCGCTCTCGGATGCGGTGCGCCCAGCCATGGTGCACGGCATGGGCCGATACATGAGCGAAGGCATCGCCCCGCTCATCACGAACTTGGCGGCCATTAAACTGGCGCTCAAAGATTCGAAGCTCTTGGGCTCAGTGACAGAACGTTCGCTGCAATCTCGCCTGGCAACCATGGCAGAGCTTGCCGATCCATACGCGCATAACTCGCCGTTCGAACGCTTCGTCGACAATGCGGCAAACGTCTTCTCCAAGATGACCCTGCTGCCGTTCTGGAATGATATGCACAAGTCCATTGCTTCGGTGCTTATCCAGAACCGGGTGCTGCTGAACGTGCAGAGCAAGGACTATGGTGCGCTCTCAGCTGCGGAGCGGCGCTATATGGGGTTCCTCGGCATCAACACTGACATGGCCGACCGCATCGCCAAGCAGTTCAACGACTTCGGTGACGTGCAGGGCAATGTGCACATTCCCGGCCTGGAGCGCTGGACTGATGAAGAGGCGGTTCGTGCTTTCGCTGCTGCGGTGAACAAGGATACGGATTCCACCATCGTCACTAAGTCGGTGGCCGACGTGCCCCTGTTCGCTCACACTCCGGCTGGCCGAGCGCTCATCCAATTCAAGAGCTTCGCCTTGGCTTCCAATCAACGCGTCCTGATGCGTGGGCTTCAGGAAGGGCCGGGTTCGTTCATCACCGGCACAGTCGCGATGACGACCTTCGGCATGCTGACGTACATGATGAAGCAGATTGAAGCCGGTGGCGATCAACGCGTCCTGTCGACCAATCCCGGCACCTGGCTGGCTGAAGGACTGGACCGCGCCGGCATTTTCCAGATGGCGTTTGAGGTGAACAGCACTTGGGAAAAGCTCGGCGCGCCCGGCATCTACACCCTGGCTTCGGTCCTCGGCAAAAAAGTCAATCCAAATGCCGACATGCGGCAACAGGCTTCCCGCTATGCTAACCGTGACGCATTCGGCGCGATCCTCGGCCCCTCGTTTCAGCTTGGCACCGATGCGGCACAACTGCTGGGCGTTGGAGGGCGCACGCTGTCGACGCTCACCGATGGAGATCCTTCGACCAATCCCGATCTTGCGCCTGCCGACATCGACAGGGCAACGAAGATGATCCCGTTCTTGACGCTGCCTTACTGGCGCTGGGTCATTGAGGGAGGCTTTGGGCTCGAGGACGCCGGAATGAAACAGCAGTTACACAAGCTGGTGCAGTAGGCGTCACTGCTCGCAGCTATCAAGCATGCTCATGCCCTTGGCGCATTCGGACCCTTCGCCCCACTTGGTCGGCATGATGCCGGTGGCCGCTGAGGTCAAGACACAAACCATCGCGACAAGGAAGACAGCAAGGGCGTAGTTGCCCCAGTTGAATTCCGTGATCGACCACCAAAGCAGTTTCGATCGAGATGGTTTCGGGCCGTACTGGCTCAATGGGCTCGCCCTTTCGCTCATAGCCGCGAAACTAAACCTGCAAATCTGCATCTTTTCAAGCCTCGCCCCGGCGAGAGCCTTAATGGAGAACACCATATGGGCCAGCCCGCAACCGCCGCTGTTCGACTTTTGACTGGTGAACGAGAGCCGGTGCGCCTTGCAACCACGGCGAACATTGCCACGGTGCAGGTCAATGGCGTGGCTCGCTTTATCGGCCTGAAAACGATCGACGGCGTCCTGACGGCCGTCGGCGATCGAGTGCTGATCAAAGACCAGACCGACGCACGGATCAATGGCATCTACACAGCAAGCGAGGGCTATTGGTACCGCGCGGCCGATGCGCAGTCGACGCGCACCATACAGAAGGGTACCACGGTTCACGTCCAGAACGGCACGGCAAATGCGAGCAAGGTATTCGCATTCCAGACCGACAATCCCCGGATTGGGACCGACAATATCACCATTAGCTTCTACCTTTCAGACGATGCAGTCGGCGATCTCCGAGAGGCAGCACAAGCGATTATTGATCTTGTCACCGGCGCCATGACAACGGTGATCGATCCGCAGTTTTCGACAAAGGCAACGGCCGAAGCCTTCTCACCTGCTGTCGCGCCCAACTACATCCGAACGGCGTTTTACGACAGCAACCAGGTGCCTGGCAGCGGTGCGGTCTACCGCAAGAATGGAACCGCTGCCGGCGACCTCGTGATTACGTTGGTCGGAGGCACTCTGGCCGGCTACACATTGGCCTCAAGCCCGGTTACTGCTTCCATGCTTGGGGCGCGCGCTGGCGTTAATTCAACCGCGGCAATCGACGCGCTCCTGACCGGTAGCTACCCGCATGTGCTGATCGACGGGTCATATCAGACGGACGGCAATCATGTGATCTCGACGGCGAAAAAGCGCGTCGAATGTCTCGGCGGCTCGACGCTGACTCTGCGCGCGCCGAGCGGGACGGTGACTGGCCACTATCCCGTGATCGACATCGCCGCTGATGACGTGCAGGTCGACGGTGACTTGACGATCGATGGTGGCTCGCATGTCGGCTACCAAGCGTCCATTGGAATCCGCGCCGGCCTGTCGACGGGCGCGCGCCGGAAGCGCCCGACAATCCGTGGCGTCAAGGTGCGCAATCTCGGTCTCGCAGGTGTCATGGCCCTCTGCGTCGATAGCCCGACGATCGAGGATATCGACGGCTACAACATCGTCACCCCAACGGGCGGCGAGTTCGGCGACACGGTCTATGTGGCTGGCGTCCGCAAGCCGATCGTGCGCAATATCCGTTCGTCCAAGTGCAAGCGCGATGGTGTCGTTCTCACCTATACCGGCAACATCAATACCACGGATATCCTTGTCGATGGGGTTATGGCGGACGGCCACCTGGACAGCCCTTCCGGCGGCGTCTGGGTTGAAATGACCGGCGCCCGCGACCCGCGCGGCATTATCACGAATGTGCAGGCAAATAATTGCTGTGTTGGCATGTGCCTGACGGACCAGAATTCCTCAATTGTGGCGTCGAACGTCAAAGCGATCGGAAATCGCATAAGCACCGCGAGCACTGGGAATGTGTTCGGCGTTCAGATCCGCGCCGGGCGGCTGGATAGTTGGCATATAGACCGCTACGCCACCGCGCTGGAATTGGAGCCGTCGCAGGATTATCAGTTCGCTTTGAGCGGGCAGACGGGCACATTCGTCAATGGCGAAATCATCACCGGTGGCACATCGGCCGGCACGGGTACGCTGCGCTTTCAGCATGTCGAACTGGTCATGGCGGGTGCCACTACCGATTTCGAGCTCGGTGAGGTTCTGACCGGCGCGACCTCGGGCGCGACCGGCACGATTATCGATTTCTTCGCCAACGTGATCCGCATCTTGCCAATCTCCGGCACGTTCGCGGTTGGCGAAGTAGTAGCGGGCGCCGCGAGTTTGGCCACAACGACGACGAGCACTGTGACGCGCCGCATCTATGTGACGTCGACGGCTTCGATTTTCACTGCCGGGGAGACCATCACTGGTGCAACCTCGGGAACGACCGCGACGATCGCGGCTCCGTACCAGGCGAGCCTTGAAATCGGCCCGGGCACGCTGGCCAACTGCTCCACGGATGCGATCATCGTCACGTCGTGCATCGTGCCAAGCTCTGTTTCGGTTAGCGGCGTCAGCGGCAACACGCAATCGCATGGCATCCGCTTCAACCTGTCGGCTGGCCAGCGTTTGCGCAAAGCCATCATCCGCGACGTAGCGCTGAAAAACGTGACGGCGGCGGGTACGGGCTTCCGCGTCACAACGGGTGGCACCATCGACGAAATGGTGGTCGAGGGCCTCGACCTCACCGAATGGGCTGGCGCAGGCGGCACATCCATCACGACCGGCATTGTCACCCGTTTCATTGCCGGTTCAAATCCGGGCGTCCAAGGAACCCCGTCGGTCCCTACCGATCTCGGCGCGAATACCGTCCTGAATGGGCTGCATCACCAGGCCCTGTGCCACAACAACAGCGCCGGCGCTGCGCGCACCCACACCTTGCCGCCGGCTGTGTCGGGCCTCGAAATCGACTTTGCGAACGTGCACTCGACGCATGTCATGAACCTCGATCCGAGCGGCACGGAAACGATCAAGGGCGGCGCAGCCGGCAAATACCTGATCCTGGATCCCGGCGAGCGTGTGGTGCTGAAATCCTATCTCACCGGCTTCTGGGTAGTTGCCAGCGCAATCGGCTGGGCAGGTGATTTCGAGCCGTAATTTGATGCAGGCGCCTTAGTACCCAAGTAGATGGCGCAACCCGACAATCGGCAGATAGACGGTCCAAATCATGCCGAGGGCGGCGGCAACTCCAAGGCCGATCGCGGGAGCCCACGCTTTCCATTGTGTCTGGAGCCGCGCCGCTAATTCAGTCAAACTGTCTTCCATGGTTGATCGCTTCCCAAGTTGATTCGAAAGGCGAAGATGCCAATGAACGCCAAAACAGCCGCGCTTGCAATTGCCGCAAGCGTTTGCATCGCTGGCTTCGCCTATTCCAGCGGTCACAAGGCCGGTCGGGTGTCTCAACTGAAAGACACAGTCACGGCCTACAACCGCCGCATGGGGATTGACGACAACGCTAACAGCCTCGGCCGCGTCGATCTCTGCCTGGAGCTTGGTGGCCTACTTGATGAGTGCGAGCGGCTAGACCGCTGATCTGCTCAACCGGCTGATCTTTCAGCCCTCCCGCCTTCAATGCAAAACTCAACAGCTGCCCAGCAGGGCGGAAAGGTACTAGCCATGGATCGCAACTTTGCGCGAGCACTTGCGCTCGTTTTGAAATCGGAAGGGCTATGGTCGGACAATCCGGCAGACCCAGGCGGCGCGACGATGAAGGGCGTCACGCTCGCCAACTTCCGCCGCTATGTGAAAGCAGATGCTACCAAGGCAGATCTGCGCAAGATCACTGATGCCCAGGTGGCGACGGTTTATCGCCGGTTCTATTGGGATGCGACTGCCGGTGCTCTGCTTCCTGGCGGCGTCGACTACGCCGTTTTTGATTTCGCCGTAAACAGCGGCCCGGGTCGGGCGGCCAAGTACCTTCAGGCGGTTGTAGGGGTCAGGCAGGACGGTCGCATCGGCCCGGCCACTATTGCAGCCGTGAAGGCCAAGCCGGCCGGCGTAGTTATCGACGCGCTGTGCGACAATCGCCTAGGCTTCCTGAAGCGTCTCGCGACATGGAAAACCTTCGGCCGGGGCTGGTCCGACCGGGTCAAGTCGGTGCGCGCCGAAGCGCTGAAGCTGTCAGCATTGCCCGATACACCGCCGCCGGTGACCGTTGAGGTGAAGGTGCCGGTCGACAAACCTGTTGTCCCTGAGAAGGTCGAACAGAAGGTCAAGGAGAAATCCGGTTTCCTGTCCTGGTTGACCGGCCTCTTCGGCTCCGGCGCCATCGGCCTCGGCTGGCTGGCCGGCATGGACTGGCAGGCAGTGCTGGCAGGTGGCGTCGTGCTGCTGGTGTTCCTGTTGGTCTTGCTCCTGCTTCGCTCGCAGATTGTCGCGGCAGTGCGTCAGATCAAGGCTGAGGTGGCCGGCTGATGGGCGCGATAGCTCTCGCTCTGCTCGGGCAGGTTTGGCCGTATCTCCTCGCTGGCGCGGCCGCGATCGCCGGTCTCTGGACTGCCTATGGCAAAGGCAAGGCAAAGAACCAGGCGAAGCACGACGCTGCAGACGCTGCGGCGCGCACCGAAGGACAGAAGATCGATGATGCCGTTGCCGGCCGTGCACCGGCCGACAATCGAGGGAGGCTGGCCAAATGGTCAAGGCAATAGCTTGGATATTCTTCGTTGCGCTCGCCGGCTGCACCACGGTCGCGGGTTCATTTTGCGCAATTGAGCACCCCATCCGATTGACGAAGGCGGAAGTTGAGACGCTCTCGGATGCCTCGATAACCGCAATACTGGCGCACAATGAAAAGGGCGCAAAGCTCTGCGGTTGGAAAGCCTGATATGGCAACTACGGACAAGAGCCTGGAAATGATGATCGGCGGGCTCTTGGAAGCCACGCAGAACATGCAGCGCGACATCACGGAGATCCGGCGCGACATCAAGGACAGCGATTCCCGCGCCGCCCTGAGCTACGAGCAATCCGAACAGCGCGCGGCTGCCAGTCGATCGAAGATGTACGCCAAGACCGACGAGCTGGTTGACAGGGTGGCGGCAACCGAAACCGCCGTGAGCAAGCTTAACGACGACATGACGGGCGTGAAGGCCGTGACTGCCGAGGTAACCAGGTGGAAGCTCATGGGGCTTGGTGCTCTGGGTGTCACCGGCATGGCGGCGGCCGCCTTGGCATCCCTGGTCACAGCGTATTGGTCTGACATTTGGCGCGTGTTGCGGGGTGGGTGACAGCATTGATAGCCGACCCAGCGTGTCGGGCCATTTTTACGGCCGTCCTCGTCAAATTCTGATTCTCAAATATTTAACCACACCCTGCAATTCTGTTGTCGGGGACAAAAGTTATGAATGAGCTTCACTTCGGCGATAATCTTGATGTTCTGCGCGCCATGGCAGCAGAGTCAGTAGATCTGATCTACCTAGATCCGCCTTTCAATTCCAATGCAAATTATAATGTTCTTTATGGAACGAAACGGGGCGGGCCCTCCCAAGCTCAGTCCCATGCGTTTGAAGACACATGGAAATGGGGACGCGATGCGCAGCGGGCAATTGACGAAACGGCAGAGAGACATCTTGAAGCCGGGGCTCTCCTAGACGCGTTCCAAAGGGTTTTTGGCAACAGCAACATGATGGCGTATTTGGCCATGATGACCGTGCGATTGATCGAGATGCGTCGCGTGCTGAATTCGTCGGGTTCGCTCTATTTGCATTGTGACCCAACAGCGAGCCACTACCTGAAATTGATCCTTGATGCGATTTTTGGACCGGACCGATTCCAGAACGAAATTATCTGGAAGAGACACAGTGCACACAACAGCGCGAAACGCTACGGACCGGTTCACGACGTGCTGTTTTTCTACAGCAAGAGCAACGCATTTACGTGGACGAACCCGCGCACCGATTATGCCGAGGACTACCTTGACAAATATTATAAGTATCAGGATGGGGACGGCCGCCTATATTGGCGCAATAGTCTGACTGCCGCCGGCACTCGCCAAGGCTCGTCTGGCCAAGCTTGGCGTGGGTATGACCCGGCAGCCAAGGGTGCGCATTGGAAGTTTACCACCGACAATCTTGAGGCTCTTGACGCCGCGAGCAAGCTCTATTGGCCGCCGGGTGGCGGCTGGCCGCAGATCAAGAGATATCGCGACGAATTGAAGGGGTTGGTAGTCAGTGACATCTGGGATGACATCGATAAGATCAACCCTGCCGGCAATGAACGTCTAGGCTACTCGACACAAAAGCCGCTAGCGCTTTTGGAGCGCATAATCTTGGCATCGTCCAACAAAGGTGACGTTGTTTTAGATCCATTTTGCGGGTGCGGAACCGCGGTTGAGGCCTCAGAGAAATTGGGGAGAAGATGGATCGGCATTGACGTGACCTATCTCGCAATTCACGTAATTGAAGGGCGGCTCGTCAAGTCGTTTGGTGCGAAGATCAAGGATAGGTACAAAATCTTTGGGCGGCCAAGGGACGCAAATGATGCGAGAGCACTAGCAGGTCGAGATTGGTTGGAGTTTCAAAAGTGGGCCGTTTTCTCTCTCGGCGGCATTCCTAAGGATCGCCCGGGCGCAGACGGTGGGATTGACGGGATCATACGGTATCACCGAGTCGGTATTGAGCAGCCAAATCGAGCCGTTGTTTCCGTGAAGGGCGGGCTGCATGTGGGCGTCGATGCCATCCACAAACTTAAATCTGTTGTGCAGCGCGAAGGCGCAGAGATCGGTGTTCTGGTATGTCTTGACCCTCCAACTCCGGCGATGGTCAAAGAAGCCGCTTCGGAACGAGACGTCGGTCCGGCCTCTAAACGCGTTCCCAAATTGCAAATTCTTACCGTCGATATGCTCTTTCGAGCCAATCCTGTAGATCTGCCAGGCATGATCGATATGCCTGAGGCTGGGCGGCAACCAGTGTCTTCAGCGCCAAAGAAGTCGCGCAAAAGGGTAGAAGGGCAGACAGAAATGTTGTTCCCGATCGATGGCAAGCAAGCTAGCGAGCCATCTAGCCGAGCATCAAAGAACCGCCCGATTCGAGCCGTTGAGGTCGAAGTAACTCGCTCTGACAACAGAAAGGCGAAGGCCTAATCGCTTACGCGCCACAGGCAACAATCCCTTCTGCGCGCTGGTCGAGCACCCCTCGGCCGGGCCCGCATTGTCCCCAAGCGTGCGGGCCCACCTCTCACGTATTAGAGCTTGGCGGGACATCCGCCCGTCCCGTCCCGCAATGGGACAATTGCTTTGGCACGGTGTTTGCAACGCGCCGAGTTGGCAGGGGTCACAAACGCCCCGGCAAGTCCCGTCATCCCTTGGGGCGGCTCGCCGCCGCCGTGAATGGGGCGGCGGGCTTTTTCCTTGTGAACGAAAGGTCATTCCGGGAGTTGGTTCAAAGGAGGAGCCAATGAAAAAGGATGGCGATGGACGTGTGGACGAGGGCAATCAGCAACTGCTTGCCCGACGTTTGTCTGAAGAAGTTGGCATTTCAGAACCTGATGCACGCGGTCTGATCAAGCTTATCGGCACGGACTGGAATTCGCTGTTGCGCGAAGCTCGGTTTTTGAAGGAACGTCATTAGAGTCCGCCGCCTATTGGGGCGCCGGCGGCGGACTTGTTTAAGCGGCTACATCCTTGGGGAATCGACCGCTCATAGGGTTAATGTGCCACCTGGAGGCCTGTTCCATAAGATTTTCGTTTTGGAAGACATAGGCCATCAGGCGTAATTGGTAGCAATTCCATTGTGCAGTATCATATGGGGCCTGGTCATTAGGCCCACCCTCGTGTCCAGCTCTGGTCGGCACGGTCACTCAACTCGATGCTTCGGCTGCTTGGTCGTGTCGACTACTGCCCGATGTTGCTTGATTGCGCGGCGCCAAGAAGCTGGAGGCGGCGCGTCAATTCAATCGGCTGGGAGCGCCCAAGTCGTAGCGGGCCAGGAAAGCAGCTATTTCTTCTATCGTCTTCATGTCAGGATAGGCTGTCAGGGCTTCGGTCACGTTGTCGCCGGCCTCATTCAGCATCGGGACCAACATAAAATCCTTGAAACGGACCGAGCCTTCGGTCGAGATCACAAATAGAAAGCCGGAGAACGCGACGTTTAGCTCTTCCTCAATCTGCATTTGGAATAGCGGATTGTCGAACCTGGCGCCGATCGGGGGCACGACGAGGAACGTCCGGCAAGGTGTGTTTTCGATCATCTGATTTCCCCCTGTCGCAACATTCTCCCGGCAGCCACGCCGCGCAAACCACTCTTGTCGCTATGGTTTAGAAATCATTGCGGCCGGGAGCTTATCCACAGGCGGGCGGCCGTTCGCTAAAATTGTCGGCTTCCGGTTAAGGTCTCGATCACCGGCCAGGCGCATCGTTCGCGAGGGTCGAAAGCCTCCCCGCCCAGACACCACCAACCCCGCTCTGAAGCCCGCTGCCAAAGCCTCCCGCCCAGGCAGCGGGTTCTTCTTGGGCGCTGATGGGCTCGTGTATATCTAGCAGCCTCGCCACGTGCTGGAACATCAATCGTCGGTAACCAGCCTAGGCCCAAGGGGTTGGTGGCCCGGCTCCTCATGCCAGATGACTTGCCGTAGGTCGCGCATGTCCACCTTCTGCCCGCACGTGGGGCAGGTGTAGAAATTCTCCCGCTCCTCGGCTGGCTCGCCGCCGTGCTGCTTGCCGGGGATGGGGGCTCCAAGGTCTGACAGCTTGGTCATTTACTGCCCAGAGCTTTTGCTTCTCGTTCCAGCGTCTCCCGGTCGTTGCCGTACTTTTCGATGAGTTCCCGCACCTCGGGGATCGTAAGCTGAAACTTGCTGGCGAGATAACCGACCTCATATTCTTCGTCGCCTGATACCCGGTCCCGGTCGCGGAAATCACGCTTGCTCTTGTCGTCTGGCATGGTTGTTCCTCCTGGGGTTGTTGATCCGCAACGCGCACCGGTCCGCATTGTTCATCCCTTCTGGAACTATTTTAGCTAAAGCTGATTGATCGCGGGTGTGGGTCAGTTCATGCGTCTGAAGTTCATCAAGCCGATGGAGCCGGAGCTTGTCGATAACCCGCCGGAGGGTGACGACTGGATTCACGAAATAAAGTTCGACGGCTACCGCACGCAGCTCATCAAGGACGAAGACGGCATCCGCGTGCTGACCAGGAGAGGGTACGACTGGACCGAACGCTACCAGATCCTTGCCGACCAGGCCGCCGCGATCGAGGCCGACGACTTCATCATCGAAGGCGAGGCCATTGTGGTCGACGCGGCTGGACGTTCCGATTTTCATGCATTGCAGTCGGCGGTCAGCAGCCGCGAGACCTATCAGGACTATTATCTCGTCGCCTTCGATTTGCTGCACCTAAACAGACACGACCTGCGCAGCATGCCGCTCGAGGATCGGCGCGAGATCCTGGAGGGAATGATCGAGGCCGGCGGCCGCATCCAATTCAGCGAGGCGATGCCCGGCACGGGTGACGCCGTTTACTACGTCGCGGACCAGACTGGGCAGGAAGGCATCGTCTCGAAGCGCCGGGACAGTCTCTATCGCAGCGGCCCGACGATGAACTGGCGAAAGATCAAGTGCTATGATGAAAAGGAGATGGACATCATCGGCGTCCAGCGTGACCCGGGGCAAGCCGCAAGGGTGCTGATGGCTGACAACGGCCGCTATCTCGGCACCGCCAACGTCAATTTCAAATTCGACAAACGCAAGCACCTCTGGGACCGCGTGCAGGGCAAGGTGGGCGGCCCTGTGCCGAAAGGCCTGAAGAGAGACAAGGCGGAATGGCTGAAGCCGGGTCTTGTCGGCCGCGTGAAGTTCCTGAAAGGTGAGGAGCAACTACGCCACGCGAAGCTGCTCGATTACCGGGAGGAGGAATAATGGCGGTCGCCAAGAAAGACCAGGAGCGCATCACCTATGCCTGGATGTATGGCGCCCAAGCGCGCAAGGACGGTAAGGAGCGCTCAGTGCCGGAGTATTGGGAAGAACAGGCCGACGCTTGGCTGCAGGGTTTTGATGACCTTCCTTTGGCCGACGCAGGCAAGGTCAAGCCTGTCAGTGATCAGATGGAAGCGGAAGTTGATGAGGCCGGCGTCACCGAGCATTAGAGCGGCTTGCCGGCGCGCATCATGGCCCGCGCAATCGCGAGCTGCGTTTCCGTCCTGGCGTTCTCTTTCTGCGTCATGTTGTCGGCGGCGATGAGCCGTTTCAACGACCTCATGATTTCGCCTCGCGTCCATCCCGCTTCCAGCATGCAATCGACGATTGCCTGAAATCCGGGCTCCATTGCCTCCTGGCAGTCTATGGCCCGGTCCTGATATTCGTCCTGTCTCTTGGGCGGATTGATCATGCGCTGCGTTCTCAGTTGGCGGGGCCTTTGGGCTTCGTCTCGGATGTAGATCCGTCGAGAAGATCGAGAAATGAGTGGATCGCCTTCACCATCATCCGCGCGCCGCTTTCGCTCAGAGTGAAGGATCGCTTCCCCTCGGCGGTCAACAGCCCGACCAGGCAGACCTTGGGATTGTCGCGGTCATCAATGTCGATTGTGACACCCGATACCGCTGGCAGCATCACGTCCTTTGACTTCTTCGGCATAACTACGACAGCCTTGACTCGTTCTCACTCCGTTCCCATTTTGGGCGGGCCTCGATCCTTGTCAATGAGACGACCCTAAAATGTGTGGACGCGTTTTCGTAAAATCGACAATCCCGGACATGGTGCGGCGCTTCGAGTTCGCGCACCCTGGCGACATCGAGCGCTTGGGCAACGGGTTCCCGATCTGGAACGGGGCGCCCAGCCTGACCTATCCAATCATTATCCGGGAAGAACTTTCCACGAGCATGGCCGGTTTCGTTTCTGCGAAGTGGGGACTTGTTCCCGGCTGGGCGCGCGATGGCGGTGGCCGTCCGCCGCCTGTCAATGCGCGCTGCGAAACCATTGCCAGCAATGGACTGTTCCGAAAGGCATATGCCGCGCGCCGCTGCCTGGTGCCTGTCGACGGCTATTTCGAATGGCAAAAGCTCGACCCTTCGGGCAAGAAAAAACAGCCTTACGCTATCGCCATGAAGGATGACGATCCTTTTGCCATGGCTGGAATCTGGGAAGAATATGCCGACAAGGCGACCGGCGAGTTGATCCGGACCTTCGCTGTCGTCACCTGCGAGCCAAATACCTTGATGGCGACGATCCATGATCGCATGCCGGTTATTCTGGCGCCGGCCGATTACATGCGCTGGCTCGGGCCGGAAACAGATCCTCGCGACCTCATGAAGCCCTATCCATCCGACCTCATGAAGATGTGGCCGATCGACAGCAAGGTCGGGAAACCGAGCAACAACACGCCCGACATCATCGACGAGATCGGTTTGGGGCCGACCGATTTGTTCGACGTCTAGACATACTGATCGCCGTCGCCGCGGTGCTCATAGCAGAACCAATGTGATTCCCGGCGCGGCCGGGCAAATCCCCAGCCGGCGACCTTGCCACAGCCGTCACGCTCACATGTGTGGCCAAGCACCTTCACGCGGCCGCGCTGTGCTGGCGTCATGCCTTCGGCTAGTCTCGCTGGTTCGTCGCTCATGGCAGAAAGATTCCACAGTCAGACTTGACGGGCAAGGAAAATGTTCCTTTTCTGTTCTCATGGCACACGAACCGATCGACACGCTGGGCAAAGCGACCCGGCACAACATGCTTGTGAAGGCGGAATGCAGTTGCGGCAATGTCCGCTACATCAGGTCCGCCGATTTGATGATGGTCTACGGGCGGCGGTGTCGACCCGCTATCGCTTAAGTTCGATTGCAGCCGGTGCAAACCGCAGATCAAGATCACGCTGCTGGAGGTGCATCCGGAGCACCTGCCGAAGCGCCTGGTGATCCACAAGCCGATGAAGATAGATGGCAAGATCCACTGGCACACCGAACGCTTCCGGGGGTGACAAAGACACTCGCCGATACCTTGGCGGCCCGCGAAACCGTCTATGTGAATTGCGGTCACGCCATGTGCTGCAAATCAACAAGGCTCGACATCCGGGCGTTGATAGACAGGCTTGGTCCTGGCCACGGCTCGATGCATTGGGATCTTGTCGGACTCTTCGCATGCTCGGATTGCAAGGCAGCAGGGCGCGACCGACGACCGGTGTTCTTCACATGCATTCCTGACTATGCAGGCCAGCAGCGGGAGCGAAATCGCGACTGGAAACCGACATTCGATCGGGACAAGCCGGCTTGAAGGAACATTAGCCACTTCTAACTATTTATGCTCGCGGCAAGCGATGCTCACCCCATCACTGCCGAAGATCGGGACCTTCACCGGCCTCCCGATCGGCCCGCGCCTCCCGCAAGTGGCGCGGGCTTCCGCTGCATCTACGAAGGCTTAAGCGCTGCCGTCCGTCTCGCTTTCCTCGTCGATCATCCGTACTGGCAGATAGGCATTCGTTTCCAGCCACTCACGCAATACAATCTGAATGAGATCCGACCGGCCGATCTTCATCTCGGCGGCGATGGAATTCAGCGCATCTTCCGTCGCGGGCTCCAGCGGCACACCAGCGGCGTTCCGGAGCATCAGGGCGGCACGCCGAAGGATGATCTGCAGCTCCGGTCGCGACATGTCCGCGATGCGGTCGGCGGCGCTCTCAAGCACTTCGGCGATGGATATGCGGCTCATCTGAAACCCAAATCACCTTTTGTTTCTGTCACTCAATTCCCGTCGACTTTTCCCGCCCTGTGGAAGTCGGAAGGTTCTGCAAAAACGCAATGCACTGGCAGGGATCATGCGGCAGACTATCGAAGCGGCGGGTGAATGGAACCGGAGATAACGATGGACGGTAACTCCCCTACTTTCCGTCGCGCTCGTATTGTACGGCGCGATGAAGCTTGGCTGATGGTCGAAGGCGAATTGCTCAGGAAACACTGGCCAGATATTCAGCTTCTGCGCAAACATCTACCTCACCGGAGCGAGCTCGCCATAAGACACATGGCAAAGCGATGCGGTCTGATCGCCGACAAAATACAACATATCTGGACCATGGCTCAGGATTCCAAACTGCGTCGGTTTGCTGCTGAAGGACGGGATCGGAAAACAATAGCCCAGGAGTTGGGGCTCACCGTCGCGCAGGTTGCCAACCGTCTCCTTTATAAGAAGATCAATATCGCCAAGATGCCGCCGGTTCCAACAGGAGACCATCTCGTTGACGCCATTAAACGGCGAGCCTTTGATTTGAGAATCTCGACGATCGACCTGGACCGATCCCTCGGCAATAGGAGGGTCTTCCGAAATGCTTCAAAGAGAAAAAGCGTAGCACCAGCTCGCATCCACCAAGCCGTGCGTGCTCTCGGCGGAAGGCTCGTTATCGAATGGGCCGACGAATGAGCGCGTTCTTTCGGCGTCGGATCGAGGTTACCATTGAGCACATGATAAGTTTGCTGGACGAAATGGATTGCGATCCAGACTTGGAGGCCGAGCCTGTTGAAGAGCAGCACGATCATGAAGCTGACCCGGCCGAGCGAGGGATCGCAGACAAGGCCGGGCTCACCTTCATCCTGGCCGAAATATCGAAGCGAAAACGTATCTCACGCTTCTGAGCGCATATAGCGCCTCGCCTTCCAATCAAACGACACGCCGGCCGGGGTCTGAAACCCTCGCGCCGGTTTTTTTGTGCCTTCATGCCTGGCCTGCTGGCGCTTAGCTTTCCTGATCCTTGGCAAGTCCTGGGTGTGGGTCTTGATCTCCGCGCATTTGAAATGAGCCGGGCCGCAGTTGGTGTTGACGTCCGGCCCTAGCAGGGCAAGGGCGCGCCTGTGTTCGATAATCCACCGGTCGCTGTGACGGTGCACCGGCTCGCCGCAGTTGCAGCAGGGCGCAACATTGTGGGCGGTGGCATGCTCGGTGAAGATGGCTTGCCGGCGCTTCGGCGACATCGGCCGGCGCGGCGTCGACGCTGGCACTTCTATGGCCTTGTCGCGGTGCTTGATCCTGATCATTTAGTTGTGTCCGTAACCGTCCCCTATTAAATATTCGGGGACGGTTACCGTGTCAATAACAGGGGACGCTTTCTAATGACTTTGACAAGCGCTGAGGTCGCCGCTACCCCTTCGCGAATGGGAAGACCGCCGCTCAATGTGAAAGAGACCAAGGTGCGACTGACCGATGAACAACGGCAACGCATTGAGGCAATCGTAGGAAAGAACCGAATGGCCGCGTTCATCCGGGATGCAATTGAACACGAATTGGAGCGGCGAGAAGCCGGAACATCGAAGTGAAGCACTGGCTAGGCTTCATCTCCTGCCATTGAGGGAAGCTCGATTGCGGTGACGGCACAGAAACGGCACAGAAACCTTCGAATGTTTTTGCTCTGTTCCCGCTCTGTTGGCGTATATTCGCCAATGAAAACAGACAAAGCACTGCATTGACATTGCAGGGGTCACAGGTTCAATCCCTGTCACGCCCACCATCCAACCAGACGATCAGACTTGAATCGGCATCCTGGCCCGCTCGCCCGAGCTGGACAATTTTCGTTCGCCCAAGGGAAGCTGGACACTGGCGAGTTTTTCGAGCGCAACGCGCCCGTCCCGGCGTTTGACCGGAACGGGCCGCACTCGATCAGATCATTGCGGCGCTGGATCAGGCGTATTTCCCGGCCTGTCGCCGCCGCCCTTGCCTTCGCGACAAGGCTCTCCGAGACCGCAGCATTTGCCGTTGTAGGTGACGCCAGGCTTCAGCTTGTCGCATTCCCTGGGAGCGGTTGTCTTGCAGCCGGCCAGCACCGAAACGGCGATAGCGGCCAAAAGGACGTTTCTTGAAACAGTAAACATCAGACGTTCTCCTTGATGGACCATGTTTGGACACATCGCTTGGTCGCGCCTCGAGAGAAATTGGTTCACAAGAAAATTGGTGACGCGAAAACCACCCTCGCGGTCGTTCGACAGCGGAAACACCTGGGCAGGCGCAGCAATCGCGTGGCGACGCGTCCTCTTCGACCGGTCAGCCTTTCCGCGCTTCAGATGCCCGCGACGGTGCAAAGGCTCTTCATTCTGGCTACCGCCAGATCGGGATCAGCGAGCAATCCTGCCTGGTCGGCAAGGCGGAACACGTCGGCATAGTGACGGATGCCGCGCGCCGACTGCATGCCGCCGACCATCGCAAAATGGTCCTGATGGCCATTCAGCCAGGCCATGAAGACGATGCCGGCCTTGTAGTACTCGGTCGGCGCCTCGAAGATTTTTCGCGATAGCGGCACGGTCGGCGCCATCAATGTGTCATAGCCGGCGCGGTCACCCTCCGCCAGTTTCGCCAGCGCTGCATTGGCGACCGGCGCAATCGCATCGAAAATACCGAGCAGTGCGTGCGAGTGTCTTTTCTCGTCGCCGGCGATCAGTTCGGGATAATTGAAATCGTCGCCAGTGAACATGACGACGCCGTCCGGCAGACGGTTCCTCAGCGCGACCTCCTTGCCGGCATCGAGCAGTGAGATTTTTATCCCCTCCACCTTGCCAACGTGGCGTTCGATGATGGCAACAACTGTATCGAGAGCAGTCTCGAAATTCTCGCTGCCCCAATAGCCCCTGAGCGCCGGATCGAACATGTCGCCCAGCCAGTGCAGGATGACCTTGCCGGATGCTTGGGACAGGATGCGGTCGTAGACGCCGACATAGTCGTCCGGCCCCTTGGCCACTGCCGCCAGTGCCCGGCTGGCCATCATGATCGCCTTGCCGCCCAAGCCTTCGATGAAAGCGAATTGCTGCTCATAGGCGGCGATCACATCGTCCAGCGTCCTGGCGGCGGCGGGCGCCAGATGGTCGGTGCCGGCACCCGAGGCGAGATCGGCGCCATCGACGGTACGCGCCTCGGCGATCGAACGGCGGATCAATTCCTGCGCGCTTGCCCAGTCGAAGCCCATGCCGCGCTGCGACGTGTCCATCGCTTCGGCGATGCGGAATCCCAGCCGCCACAGATGGTGACGGAACGCCATCGTCCTGTCCCAGTCGACCACCGGCCTGGACCACGGATCGGTCATGGCGAGCGGATCGGCAACGACGTGCGCAGCGGCATAGGCAATACGCGAAAATCGCGCGCCGATGTCAGACTGCACCGGTTCGCCGACCAGCGTGTACCGGGTGCTGCCGCCACCCTCACCAGGCAAGGAAATGTCCATCGATCTCTCCCTTCGCAACGCTACTAAATGGAACGTTCCAATAAATCAAGAACCTTTAAGATTCGGGCTCCACGGCAGGAAGAATGCTGCATTGCAACACGAATCCTCGTGGAGCAAGCCATTTGACTACGCACAATCGGCGTTCGAGGCGCGGGAAAATCCCGATTGACTTACGAGCGGAGCGGAGATTAGAACGTTCCAATAGTTTGGGCCTGCAATCGAGGAGGATGCATCTGGATGGCCAACCGGGCCAAGGCGACGATATTCGACATCGCCCGCGAAGCAGGCGTGTCCAAATCGACGGTATCGCTCGTGCTCCAGGGCAGCGGACTGATCCGGCCCGAAACAGCGAGCAAGGTGCGCAAGGCGATCGAGGATGTCGGTTACGTCTACAACCGCGGCGCCGCCAATCTGCGCAAGGCGCACTCCAACGTCATCGGCATGGTCATCAACGATCTGACCAATCCTTTCTTCGCCGAACTGGCGGTCGGCATGGAACGCGTCTTTCAGTCGGCCGGCATCGTGCCGTTCATCGCCAACACGGCGGAAAATCCGGTGCGCCAGGAAGAAGTGCTGAAGTCGCTGATGGAGCAAGGCGTCGCCGGTCTCATCGTCTCGCCGGCTCGCGGCACGACGCCGGGCGCCTTCAGGCGGATCGAGACGGCGGGTCTGCCGGTTGTCTTCGCCATGCGCCGGCTTCCCGAGAGCCGCATCCCGGTGATCGCGCCCGACAATCATCGCGGCGCCTATCTCGCCACCGCGCATCTGATCGGCAAGGGACATCGCCGGCTGGTCTTCTTCGGCGGCTCGTCCGACCTGGTGGTCTATCACGAGCGGCTTGGCGGATTTCGCGAAGCCTGCGAGACGCAGGGCATCGCCGCCCGCGACGCACTTGTCGTCGAGGGCGAGACCAGCCGCAGAGGTGGTATAGCGTGCCTGGAAACCGCTCTCGCTATGGCTGAGCCGCCGACCGCGGCGCTCTGCTTCAACGACGCTGTCGCCTTTGGCGCCATGCTGGCGCTGCGCAAGCGTAGGCTTGAGCCGGGAACTGATTTCGCCATCGTCGGTTTCGACGACGTGGCCGAGGCCGAGCATTACATGCCGGCGCTGACCAGCGTCGCGGTGGACTCGGCCGGCCTCGGCGAACGCGCCGCCCATGTCATGCTGAAAATGATCCAGTCGCGCACCACGCGGGCCGAGGACCATATCGGCGCGGTCAATCTGGTCGTCAGGGAAAGCTGTGGCCCGGATCGCCGCACCCGAAACAGGACGGCCGGTTCGGGGAGCATGAATTGAGCAAGGTCGTTTCGGCAGCGCAGGCAGCGGGCCTGATCAAGGACGGCATGGTCGTATCCGTGTCGTCGTCGAGCGGTCTCGGCTGTCCGGACGCGGTGCTTGCCGCGATCGGCGAACGCTTCGATGGGGAAGGCCACCCAAAAAATATCACCACACTTCACCCGATCGCCGCCGGCGACATGTACGGCATCAAAGGCATCGACCATCTGGCCAAGCCCGGCCTGCTGAAGCGTACTTTGTGCGGCTCCTACCCGTCCGGCCCCTCCTCTTCCGAACCGCCGCAGATCTGGAAGATGATCGGCGACAATTCGGTCGCCGCCTACAACGTGCCGTCCGGCATCCTGTTCGACATGCACCGCGAAGCGGCCGCCAAGCGGCCGGGCGTGCTGACCAAGGTCGGTCTCGACACCTTCGCCGACCCGCGCCACCAGGGCTGCGCCATGAACGCCGCCGCCAGCGAGCCGATCGTTTCGGTGCAGCAGTTCGACGGCGAGGAATGGCTCTATTTCCGCTCCATCGTGCCGCAGGTCTCGATCATCCGCGCCACGTCAGCCGACGAGCGCGGCAACCTCACCTATGAGCATGAGGGTGCCTATCTCGGCGGCCTCGAACAGGCACTCGCCGCCCGCAACAATGGCGGCATCGTTATCGCGCAGGTCAAGCGCGTCGTCGAAAACGGCACGCTGAAACCGCATGACGTGCGCGTGCCGGGCGTCCTGGTCGACCACATCGTCGTCGCGCCCGACCAGTTGCAGACGACGCTGACACCCTATGACCCGGCCATCTCCGGAGAAATTTTCCGGCCGCTGTCGAGCTTCCGCACGCCGGAGATGAACGTCCAGAAAGTGATCGCGCGCCGCGTCGCCATGGAGTTGCGCGACGGCATGGCCGTCAACATCGGCTTCGGTATTTCTGCCAATGTCCCTCGCATCCTTCTCGAGGAAGGACAGCACGGCAAGATTACCTGGGTGATCGAACAGGGCGCGGTCGGCGGCGTGCCGCTGCTCGACTTCAAATTCGGCTGTTCGTCGAACGCCGACGCCTTCATGCCCTCGCCGCACCAGTTCATCTATTTCCAGGCCGGCGGCTTCGACGCTTCGCTGCTGTCCTTCCTGCAGATCGATCGCCATGGCTCGGTCAATGTCTCGAAGCTTTCGGCGCGCCCGCATGTCACCGCCGGCGCCGGCGGCTTTGTCGACATCACCGCACGGGCGAGGAAGATCGTCTTCTCCGGCTTCTTCAACGCCGGCGCCAAGCTGTCTCTGGCCGATGGCGGTATCCGCATCGAGCAGGAGGGCAAGGTCAAGAAGGTGGTCAACGAGGTCGAGCACATCTCGTTTTCGGGGAAGCGCGCGGTCGCGCAGGGGCAGGACATCACCTATGTCACCGAGCGCTGCGTGATGAGGCTCACGCCGGAGGGCCTGGTCGTCACAGAACTCGCACCCGGCATCGATCTACAGCGCGATGTGCTGGCGCAGTCGGAAATCCCGTTGGGCGTTGCCAAGGACCTCAAGACGACACCGGCAGCCCTCTATCAGGAGCAACCGATAGGCCTGTCACTGAATGGCGGCGCCTCGCTCGGAGGCGCGCATGGCTGAGCCTCTCGTCACCTTCAAACAGGATGGCGCCCTCGGCATCGTCACGCTGCGCCGGCCGGAGAAATTCAACGCACTGGATATCCCCATGCTTCGCGCGCTCGAAACAGCGCTCGACGAAGCGGAAGCGGCCGACGGCGTGCGCGTCGTGCTCATCCGTGGCGAAGGCAAGGGCTTCTGCGCCGGCGGCGATGTCGAGGCGTGGGCGCGGATGAGTGCCGCCGATTTCCAGGTGCAATGGGTGCGCTATGGCCACCGCGTCTTCGACCGCTTGGCGCGGCTGCGGCAGCCGACCATCGCCGTCCTGTCCGGCCATGCGCTGGGCGGCGGCCTGGAGTTGGCTGTGGCTTGCGACTTCCGCGTGGCGGAAACACAAGTGAAACTGGGCTTCCCTGAAACTTCGATCGGTGTCGTGCCCGGCTGGTCAGGCACGCAGCGCGCCGTGCGCCGCTTCGGCGCGCAGACGGTGCGCCGCATGGCGCTCGGCGGCGAGATCTTTCTCGCCCCCGAGGCACTCGCTCTGGGCATCGTCGACCGGGTGGTCGCGACTGGCAAGGCATACGACGAAGCAAGGGCGTGGGCGGAAAAGATCGCCGAGCGCGGCCCGCTGGCGACCGAAGCCGCCAAGCTGATGATCGCGGTCGCCGAAGGCGAGGAAAGTGCCGCCGCCACCGAAGCGCTGGCCAGCGGCTTCATCGCCCTGACCGGAGATCTCAAGGCCGGCGTCGATGCCTTCAAGGCCAAGCAGAAGCCAGCCTTTTCGAGATCCTAGAGGAAAACAGATGAACGCCCCCCTCAAGATCGCCATGCCGGCCGAGGCGGCTGCGGCACCGAAAGCGTACAGACTGCTGATCGACGGCAAGCATGTCGATGCCCGCGACGGCCGCACGATTGCTCGAAATAGCCCCGGCCACGGCTTCACCGTCTCGCACTACGCGCAGGCCGGCGCGGCCGAAGTGGAAGCCGCTGTGCAGGCCGCCCACAAGGCGTTCGAGACCGGTCGATGGCCGCGCATGAAGGCAGCTGAGCGTGCCGCGATCCTGCTCAAGGCGGCTGACCTGATCGAGGGCCGGCTGGAAGAGATCGCCCGGCTCGATACACTGGAATCCGGCAAGCCGATCGCCCAGGCGCGCGGTGAGATTGGCGGCGCCGTCGACATCTGGCGCTACGCCGCCTCGCTCGCCCGCACGCTGCACGGCGAAAGCTATGCCAATCTCGGCGATGCCATGCTGGGCGTCGTGCTGCGCGAGCCGATCGGCGTCGTCTCGATCATCACGCCGTGGAATTTCCCGTTCCTGATCGTCAGCCAGAAACTGCCCTTCGCGCTCGCCGCCGGCTGCACGGCGGTGGTCAAGCCGAGCGAAATGACCTCGGCGTCGACCTTTGTGCTCGGCGATATCCTAATGCAGGCCGGCCTACCCCCCGGCGTCGTCAACATCCTGGCCGGCTTTGGTGCCGACGTCGGCGCGCCGATGGTCAGCCATCCCCTGGTCGAGATGGTCTCGTTCACCGGCTCGACCCGCGTCGGCAAGATGACGATGGCCTCGGCCGCGCAATCGCTGAAGAAAGTCTCGATGGAGCTCGGCGGCAAGAACGGTCAGGTCGTCTTCCCGGACGCCGACCTCGAAGCGGCCGCCGATGCGGCGGTGTTCGGCGGCTTCTTCAATGCCGGCGAGTGCTGCAATGCCGGCAGCCGGCTGATCGTGCACGAGGCGATCGCCGACGATTTTCTCAGCGCTGTCAAGGCGCTTACCGCCAGGGTTACGGTCGGCGATCCGCTCGATGACCAAACCAAAGTCGGCGCGATGATCTCGTCCGACCATCTGAAGAAGGTGGCCGGCTATGTTTCTGCCGCTGAAGGCGACGGCAGCCAGGTTTACAGCGGAGGCAAGCAATTGGCCTCCAATGTCGGCCAATATCTCGATCCCACCATCATTCGCGACGTCACCGAGGAGATGGCCATCGCCCGCGAGGAAGTGTTCGGCCCGGTGCTCTCGGTGCTGACATTTGAATCGATTGAAAAGGCGTTGCACATCGCCAACGACACGCCTTATGGTTTGGCGGCGGGCGTGTGGAGCGCCAGCATCGACACCTGCATGTCGGTGGCGCGTGGGGTGCGTTCGGGAACCGTTTGGGTGAACACGTTCATGGAAGGTTATCCCGAGCTGCCTTTCGGAGGCTACAAGCAGTCCGGTCTCGGACGCGAACTCGGCAAACGCGCCGTCGAGGATTATACCGAGGAAAAGACAATCCAGTTTCATCGCGGCCAGCGCACCGGGTGGTGGGTCGGCTGAGTTGAGAAGAACCCGGCGGCATCCGCCGGTCGTGTAATGCAACAAGGGAGGAAGTACATGTTGCGCAAACTGCTTATCGGAACGGCTCTCGCGTCGGGCCTGGCTTTCACAGCCCACGCCGAGGACGTCAAGGAAGTCCAGATGCTGCATTGGTGGACCTCGGGCGGCGAAGCGGCTGCTCTCAACGTCCTCAAGGGCGACCTGGCCAAGGAAGGCTATGCCTGGAAGGACGTGCCGGTGGCCGGCGGTGGCGGCGATGCCGCCATGACCGCGCTTAAGGCGATGGTCGCGGCCGGCAATTATCCGACCGCCTCGCAGATGCTCGGCTACACCGTGCTCGACTACGCCGCTGCCGGCGTCATGGGCGACCTGACCGAAACGGCGAAGAAGGAAGGCTGGGACAAGTCCGTTCCGGCAGCCCTGCAGAAGTTTTCGGTCTATGACGGCAAGTGGGTCGCGGCTCCGGTCAACGTTCACTCGGTCAACTGGCTGTGGATCAACAAGGCCGTCCTGGACAAGATCGGCGGCACCGAGCCGAAGACCTTCGACGACTTCGTTGCCCTGCTCGACAAGGCCAAGGCGGCAGGGGTGATCCCGCTCGCTCTCGGCGGCCAGAACTGGCAGGAAGCCACCATGTTTGACTCCGTCGTGCTGTCGACCGGCGGACCCGAGTTCTACAAGAAGGCCTTCAATGACCTCGATGACGAGTCCCTGAAGTCCGACACGATGAAGAAGTCGTTCGATAACCTCGCCAAGCTCGTCACGTATGTCGACCCGAACTTCTCGGGCCGCGACTGGAACCTTGCCACCGCCATGGTCATCAAGGGCGATGCTCTTGTGCAGGTCATGGGCGACTGGGCCAAGGGCGAGTTCAACGCCGCCAAGAAAACGCCGGGCACCGACTTCCTGTGCTATCGCTTCCCGGGCACCGACGGCTCGGTGATCTACAACTCCGACATGTTCGGCATGTTCAATGTTCCGGACGACCGCAAGGCCGCCCAGGTCGCGCTGGCCACCGCCACCCTGTCGAAGAGCTTCCAGTCGGCCTTCAACGTCGTCAAGGGTTCGGTTCCGGCCCGTACCGACGTTCCGGACACCGACTTCGACGCGTGCGGCAAGAAGGGCATCGCCGACCTGAAGGCAGCTAACAAAGGCGGCACGCTGTTCGGCTCGCTCGCCCAGGGCTATGGCGCGCCCCCGGCGGTCGCCAATGCCTATAAGGATGTCGTCTCCAAATTCGTCCATGGTCAGATCAAGACCTCGGACGAAGCCGTGACCGAGCTGGTCAAGGCGATCGACGACGCCAAGTAAGCGCCACGCGCCAAAAACGCCTTCCCCGCTCCGGCGGGGAAGGCCCAGATCCGCGAACTTATATCCGCGAAGCTGGTTGGCCGCGAGTCGACGGGAGGAGCCCCATGAGCACGGTAGCGACAAGCCAGATCAAGCTGACGCCGGAGCATGCGTGGCCACGCGCCTCGGTGCGCTCACGCCTGCAGGACGCATTGCCGAAGATCGTGCTGGCGCCCAGCTTTGCCATCACCATCGTCTTCGTCTACGGCTTCATCCTGTGGACGATCTATTTGTCCTTCACCAATTCCAAGACCTTCCCATCCTATGTCATCACCGGCTCGCGCGCCTATCAGCGACTGTGGGGCTGGACCTTCGACACCGACCCGCCCTCGAGCTGGTACACGTCGATCACCAATATGGGCATCTTCGGCTTTCTCTACATCTTCATCTGCCTGGCGCTCGGCCTGTTCCTGGCCATCCTGCTCGACCAGAAGATCCGCGGCGAAGGCGTGCTGAGGCCGATCTATCTCTACCCGATGGCGCTGTCCTTCATCGTCACCGGCGTCGCCTGGAAATGGTTCCTCGATCCCGGCCTCGGCCTCGAGCAGACCTTGCATCAATGGGGCTGGACGAGCTTCCATTTCGACTGGATCAAGAACAAGGATTTCGTCATCTACACCGTGGTCATTGCCGGCGTCTGGCAGGCCTCCGGCTTCATCATGGCGATGTTCCTGGCCGGCCTGCGCGGCATCGACGGCGAGATCATGAAGGCGGCGCAGATCGACGGCGCCACCACCTTCCAGCTCTACCGCCGCATCGTCATCCCGCTGCTGCGGCCGATCTTCCTGTCGGCCTTCATCGTGCTCGCGCACCTCGCCATCAAGTCCTACGATCTGGTCGTGGCGCTGACCAGCGGCGGCCCCGGCGGCTCGGCCTGGCTGCCATCCAACTTCATGTATGAGTACACGTTCAAGCGCAACGAAATGGCCGTCGGCTCGGCCAGCGCCGTGATCATGCTGATGACCATCGTCGCCATCATCGTGCCGTATCTCTATTCGGAACTGCGGGAGAAGCCGCGATGAGCGCCGTCACCACTCCCGCCCGCCAGGCCTCCGGCGGCGTCAACGTCAAGGTTATCAACCGCATCGTCATCTACGGGCTGCTGGCGCTGTTTGCGCTATTTTATCTGATGCCGCTGTTCGTCATGCTGGTGACCTCGTTCAAGACCATGGACGAGATCCAGAACGGCAACATGCTGGCGCTGCCCAGGGCGCCGACCTTCGATCCGTGGCTGAAGGCCTGGGGCGAGACCTGCGTCGGCCTCACCTGCGCCGGCATCAAGGGCTATTTCTGGAACTCCATCAAGATGGTCGTCCCGGCCGTCCTGATCTCGACGATGCTCGGCGCGCTCAACGGCTACGTGCTGACCAAATGGCGTTTTCGCGGGGCAACGCTGGTGTTCGGGCTGATGCTGTTCGCCTGCTTCATCCCGTTCCAGTCGGTGCTGCTGCCGATGGCGACCATCCTCGGCAGCCTCGGCCGCTTCGGCGTCACGCTGCAGAATGCAACGGGAACCAGCTTTGGCCTCGGCAACCCGACGGTCAACCTCGTCTTCGTCCACGTCGTCTACGGCATCGGCTTCACCACGCTGTTCTTCCGCAACTACTATGAGGCGTTCCCGACCGAACTGGTCAAGGCGGCACAGGTCGACGGCGCCTCCTTCT
The DNA here is from genome assembly GCF_040319775.1 of Mesorhizobium sp. M0870. Classification (NCBI taxonomy): domain Bacteria; kingdom Pseudomonadati; phylum Pseudomonadota; class Alphaproteobacteria; order Hyphomicrobiales; family Phyllobacteriaceae; genus Mesorhizobium; species Mesorhizobium sp. M0870. The sequence goes on along the minus strand of NZ_JAMYOI010000006.1, from coordinate 197,042 downwards.
TCCAGATCTTCCGGCGCATCATGCTGCCGAATTCAATGCCGATCTTCGTCGTCACGGTGATCTACCAGTTCACCAACATCTGGAACGACTTCCTGTTCGCCTCGGCTTACGCCGGCACCGGCGACGCGATGCCGATGACGGTGGCGCTCAACAACGTCGTCAACACCTCGACCGGCGTCGTCGAATACAACGTCAACATGGCCGCCGCGATGATCGCGGCACTGCCCACCCTTCTCGTCTATGTGCTCGCCGGCCGCTACTTCGTGCGTGGTCTCATGGCTGGCGCCGTCAAAGGATGATCTGATGGCTTTTCTGGAAATTGATGGTCTGAGAAAGCGCTTCGGCCAGGTCGAGATCCTCAAAGGGATCGATGTCGAACTCGAGAAAGGCGGCTTCCTGGTGCTGGTCGGCCCTTCCGGCTGCGGCAAGTCGACCTTGCTCAACACCATCGCCGGCCTGGAGACGATCACGTCTGGCGAAATCCGTGTCGACGGCCGCACCATCAACGATCTGCACCCCTCCAAGCGCGACATCGCCATGGTGTTCCAGAGCTATGCGCTCTACCCGAACATGACGGTGGCCGGAAACATCTCGTTCGGCATGGAGATGCGCGGCGTGCCGGCGGCGGAGCGCCAGAAGGCCATCGACAAGGTGGCCAAGGTGCTGCAGATCGGCCACCTCTTGCAGCGCAAGCCGAGCCAGCTTTCGGGCGGCCAGCGCCAGCGCGTCGCCATGGGCCGGGCGCTGGTGCGCGACCCAAAACTGTTCCTTTTCGACGAGCCATTGTCCAACCTCGACGCCAAGCTGCGCGTCGACATGCGCATCGAAATCAAGCGCCTGCACGCCACCACCGGCACCACCATCGTCTACGTCACGCACGACCAGATCGAGGCGATGACGCTGGCCACCAAGATCGCGGTCATGCGGGATGGCGAGGTGCAGCAGTTCGGCACCCCGGCCGAGATCTACAACAACCCGAGCAATCTCTTCGTCGCCGATTTCATGGGCTCGCCGGCGATGAACCTGATCCCGGCGACCATCGGCACGTCAGGCAATGCGCTGTCGGTCGTGCTGCAGCGCGAGGCGCGCGAGCCGATCTCGCTGCCGATGGCGAATGCGCCGGCGGGCCTGTCGGCATTCCAGGGCAAGCCGATTATCTTCGGTGTCCGCCCCGAAGCCCTGACCGATCCGGAAGGTGCCGAGCGCAACGCCTCGCACATCGCAACCGCCGACTGTCACATCGAGGTCGTCGAACCGGCCGGCTCGGATACCTTCGCCGTCACCAATCTCGGCGGCAAGGGCGTGGTGGCGCGGCTGCGCGCCGATGCCAACATCCAGCCGGGCACCAACACGCCGCTCGCCTTCAACCTGACCAAGGCGGTGTTCTTCGATCCGGCGACCGAGACCCGTATTCGCTAATGTATGTCGCCCAAAAGTGGATCCGGTTTTGGGGCAACGACATGCATCAAAACAAGAAACTAAAGCGCGTCGGGACGCGATTTAGGCCATGACAAATCCGGACATCGTCATCATCGGCTCCGGCATTGGCGGCGCCACGATCGCCTCCGGCCTTGCCGGCAGCGGCGCCTCGATCCTGATGCTGGAGCGCGGCGAGCCTTTGCCGGCGACGCCGCACACACGTGACACGCGCTCGATCTTCGTCGATGGCCATTATCGGCCGAAGGAGATGTGGCGCGAAGCCGGCGGTGCCGCCTTCAATCCGGGAAATTACTACTATGTCGGCGGCAATTCGAAATTCTACGGCGCGGTGCTGATCCGCTACCGCAAAGAGGATTTTGCCGCCATGGAGCATTTCGGCGGCGTCTCGCCGGCCTGGCCGTTTTCCTATGACGAGTTCGAGCCCTGGTATTCGAAAGCCGAACAGCTGTTTCGCGTGCGCGGCACGCTGGGCGAAGATCCGACCGAGCCGTTCCATTCGGTCCCCTACGCCTATAAGCCGGTGCCCGACGAGGCACCGATTGCCCGCGCCCGCGCCGAACTTAAGGGGCTCGGCCTGCATCCCGCCTCGCTGCCGCTCGGTGTCGACATCGAAACCTGGCTGAAGGAGGGCAAGACCGGCTGGGACGCGTTTCCCAACACCGGTCAGGGCAAGGTCGATGCGCAGACCGGACCGCTGACGGCGGCGCTGACCGACCAGAACATTCGGCTCGAGACTGGCGCCTATGTTGAATATCTCGAAGCCTCGGCGAATGGCAAAACCATCGCCGCGATTCACTATCGCCAGAACGGCGAACTGAAGAAGGTGTCGCCGAAGCTGGTCATCCTCTCCGCCGGCGCGGTCAATTCCGCCGTCATCCTGCTGCGCTCGCCCTCGCCCAACAACAGCAAGGGAGGTGGCAAAGGCCTAGCCAACCGCTCCGACCAGGTCGGCCGCAATTTCATGAACCACAATTCAAGCGCCATGCTGGCGATCGACCCGCGCCGCCGCAACGATGCCGTCTACCAGAAGACTTTGATGCTGAACGACTATTACCTGTCCGACGGCAAGGGCGGCAAGCCGCTCGGCAACGTCCAGCTTCTCGGCAAGATCGACGGCAACATGCTGCAGGCCAACGTCAAGTATACACCGAAATTCGCGCTCGATTTCATGGCCGGCCATGCCGTCGACTGGTACCTGATGTGCGAGGATTTGCCCGATCCGGAAAGCCGCATCATGGTTGATGGCAAGGACATCGTCATGCAATGGCGGCGCTCCAACATGCAGTCGCTCGACGGGCTGACCAAGGTGATGCGCGAGAATTTCCGCGCCTGCGGTTATCCCATCGTTCTCTCACGCCCCTTCGACAAGCGCACGCCGTCGCACCAATGCGGCACGATAAAGATGGGGGACGATCCGGCGACGGCGGCGCTCGATCCGTTCTGCCGCTCCTTCGATCACCGGAACCTGTTCGTTGTCGATGGTAGTTTCCTTCCGAACTCGGCGGCGGTCAATCCGGCATTGTCGATCGCCGCGCAGGCGCTCCGCGTCGCGGACCACATCCGCAAGACGGACCTCGCCGCATGACCCGCCCCTCCGCCATCGTCACCGGCGGCGCGCGCGGCATCGGCCTTGCCTGCGCCCAGGCGTTGGCGGATGTCGGCTTCGATATTCTGATCGCAGATCTTGCCGAAACAGCCGCTGATGGACTTGCCACCGACATCACCAAGCGTGGCGCGAAGTTCGCCTATGTCCGTTGCGACATCGCCGATCTCGCCAGCCACACCGCACTTGTCGATGCCGCGATGCGCGCCTTCGGCCGTATCGACTGCCTGGTCAACAATGCCGGCATCGGCGCCGTGGTGCGCGGTGACCTCTTGGACCTCAAGCCGGAGAATTTCGACCGCACGCTGGGCATCAATCTGCGCGGCACCGTCTTCCTCAGCCAGGCCGTCGCCAAGGCGATGCTGGCTGCGCCAGGCGATCACCAGAGGTCGATCATCACCATCACCTCGGTCAGCGCCGAAATGGCATCGTCGGAGCGACCGGATTACTGCATCTCGAAAGCCGGGCTTTCGATGTGGGTGAAGAACCTGGCGCTGCGGTTGGCGCCCGAAAACATCGGCGTGTTCGAGGTGCGGCCCGGCATCATCCGCACCGACATGACTTCAGGCGTGACCGCCAAATACGATGCCCTCATCGACAGTGGACTGGTGCCGGCCAAACGCTGGGGCGAAGCATCGGACATCGGTGCGGTGGTGGCGACGCTCGCCGGCGGCAGGCTCGGCTTTTCGACCGGCTCGATCATCAATGTCGATGGCGCCCTCTCCGTGCCGCGACTATAAGTGGACAGTGTCATGACCGACTACATCATCGTGGGCGCCGGTCCGGCCGGCTGCGTTCTGGCCAACCGATTGAGCGAGGATCCGGCAAATTCGGTCCTGCTGCTGGAAGCCGGCGGCAAGGACTGGCATCCCTATATCCACATGCCTGCCGGCTTTGCCAAGATGACCAAGGGTATTGCTTCCTGGGGCTGGTCGACCGTGCCGCAGAGTCATATGAAGGACCGCGTCTTCTGGTACACGCAGGCTAAGGTGGTCGGCGGCGGCTCGTCCATCAATGCCCAGATCTACACGCGCGGCAACGCCCGCGACTACGACGACTGGGAGAAGGAAGAAGGCCTCGCCGGCTGGGGCTATCGCAATGTATTGCCCTATTTCAAGCGCGCTGAGAACAACCAGCGCTACGCCAACGATTTTCACGGTGACCAGGGCCCGCTCGGCGTCTCGAACCCGATTGCGCCGCTGCCGATCTGCGAGGCCTATTTCCGTGCCGGGCAGCAGATGGGCATCCCCTTCAACCCGGACTTCAACGGCGCTGCCCAAGAAGGCGTCGGCTATTACCAGCTGACCCAGAAGGATGCCCGGCGCTCGTCCGCTTCAGTCGCCTATTTGAGGCCGATCCGCGCCCGCAAGAACCTGACCGTCCGAACCGATGTGCTGGTGACGCGCATCGTCGTCCAGAAGGGCCGCGCCATCGGCGTCGAAATTGTCGACAGACCGGGCGGCGAGAAGAAAATCCTGCGCGCCGAGCGCGAGGTGATCGTCTCGTCCGGCGCCATCGGCTCGCCGAAACTCTTGATGCAGTCGGGCATCGGCCCCGCCGACCATCTGAAGTCGGTCGGCGTCACGCCGGTGCACGACCTGCCCGGCGTCGGCTCCAACATGCAGGACCATCTTGATCTGTTCGTCATCGCCGAATGTACGGGCGATCACACCTATGACAACTACGCCAAGCTGCACCGCACGGCCTGGGCCGGCCTGCAGTATCTGCTGCTGAAGAAAGGGCCGGTGGCCTCCAGCCTGTTCGAGACCGGCGGCTTCTGGTACGCCGACCCGACCGCCGCCTCGCCCGACATCCAGTTTCATCTCGGCTTGGGTTCCGGCATCGAAGCCGGCGTCGAGAAGCTGAAAAACCCTGGCGTCACCCTGAACTCGGCTTTCCTGCGTCCGCGTTCGCGCGGCACGGTGCGGCTGAAGAGTGCCGACCCGGCCGACCACCCGCTGATCGATCCGAACTATTGGTCCGATCCCTATGACCGCGCCATGTCGATCAAGGGGCTGCGGCTGGCCCGCGAGATCATGCGGCAGAAGGCGCTTGCCCCTTACGTGCTGCGCGAGGTGCTGCCCGGCCCGTCACTCGCCAGCGACGACGAGCTGTTCGACTATGCCTGCCGCAGTTCCAAGACCGACCACCATCCGGTCGGCACCTGCCGCATGGGCCATGATGATATGGCTGTCGTGACGCCGGATCTGCGGCTGCGCGGCATCGAGGGCCTGCGCGTCTGCGACGCCTCGGTGATGCCGCGCGTGCCTTCATCCAACACCAATGCGCCGACCATCATGGTCGGTGAAAAGGGCGCCGACCTGGTCCTTGGCCGCGAGCCGCTGCCGCCGGCGGTGTTTTCCGGAAACCGGGCTGCTTAGCCACTGAGGAGTAAGACATGATCAGGCACTGTGTTTTCGTCAAGCTGCGCAACGATGTCGACGCCACCGAGCGCACGGCGATCCATGCCGATCTCGAGGCGCTGCGACAGGTGATCGACGGCATGGACGCAGTAAAATTCAGCGCCAATGTCAGCCCGGAGCCGTTCGCACGCGGCTTCACCCACGGCTTCACCATCGATTTCCGCGATGCTGCCGCGCGCGATGCCTATCTTGTGCATGAAGCGCACCAGCGCGCCGGCGCGCGCCTGTTCGCTGCCCTGGAAGGCGGCACGGACGGACTGCTGGTGTTTGATCTCGAAATCTAAACCTACCCTCAAGCCACGATCGAGTTCATCGACAGATGGCACCGGTCGGTCTCATCGCACCTTCCGCCATTCCTGCGGGCGTTCGATCAAATGAGCCACGCGAAAACGTGACCACCGGTCTTCCCTGAACTGGCCGATAATTCCCCCCATCGATGATGATGGAGGAAGATTTGCCCCTTAATTCGCAGCAGAAGAAGACCGTCCTTGCCTCATTCCTGGGCTGGACGCTCGATGCTTTCGATTTCTTCCTTCTGACATTCCTGCTCACCGATATCGCGACCGAATTCCACGCCGACGTGCCCGCGGTCTCCAAGGCGCTGTTCCTGACCTTGGCGACACGCTTCATCGGCGCGTTCTTCTTCGGCATGCTTGCCGACAAATACGGGCGCAAGCCGATCCTCATGCTCAACATCGTCAGCTATTCGGTGATTGGCGCGCTGGCCGCCTTCTCGCCCAATCTCGGCATATTCCTCGCCCTGCGTGCTTTGTTCGGCATCGCCATGGGCGGCGAATGGGGGCTTGGCAGTTCGCTGGCCATGGAGTCCATTCCGCCGAGCGCACGCGGCATGGTCTCCGGCATCCTGCAATGCGGCTATCCGGCCGGCTATCTGCTGGCGGCGGTGGTCTATGGTCTGCTCTATCAGCAGACGATCGGCGGCTACACGATCGGCTGGCGTGCCATGTTCCTGCTCAGCTTCGTGCCGGCGCTGATCGTGCTCTTCATCCGCTCGCATGTGCCGGAATCGCCGGCCTTCGTCGAAGCGCAGAAGACCGCGAGACCGGGCATGTGGGAAACCCTGCAGAAACACTGGGGCGTCGCGCTCTATGCCGTCGTGCTGATGATGTTCTTCAATTTCTTCAGTCATGGCACGCAGGACCTCTACCCTACCTTCCTGAAGAAGCAGCACGGCTTCGATCCGCATACGGTGAGCTGGATCACCATCGTTGCCAATATCGGCGCCATCGTCGGTGGCCTGGCGTTCGGCGCGTTGTCCGAGAAGATCGGCCGCGTCAACGCCATCACCCTGGCGTGCCTGATCGCCCTGCCGTCTATTCCGCTGTGGGCCTACAGCACCACGCCGTTCATGCTCGCCATCGGCGCCTTCGTCATGCAGGTCGCGGTCCAAGGCGCCTGGGGCGTCATCCCGGTGCACCTCAACGAGCTTTCGCCTGGCGCGGTGCGGGCGACCTTGCCCGGTTTCATCTATCAGGCGGGTAATCTCGCCGCATCCTATGGCGGACCCTATCAGGCAGGAATCGCGGAAAGCGCCGGAGGCAGCTATGGCTATGCCCTGGCGCTGTTCGCAGGCGTGGTCGCCGTCTGCATCATCGTCGTCATCCGCTTCAGCCCGGAACGACGTGGCCAGGTGATGACGGTCCTGACCTGAGCGGCGCCTAACCAAGCCTCAGTGCGACGACGCCGGCCACGATGCTGAGCGCGGCAGCACCGCGCCAGCCGGTCATTTTTTCGCCGAGAGCGAAGACCGAGATCATCATGGCAAACAGGATCGAGGTTTCACGCAGCGAGGCCACGGAGGCGATCGGCGCCTTGGTCATCGCCCACATGACGATCCAGTAGGCGGCCCCACTGAGCACGCCCGTGAACAGCCCTGCCTTCCAGTCGCGCGCCAGCACCGGCAGCGCCTTCGGCCCGCGGAAGATGAGGCACAGCACCAAGGCGCCAAAAGCATCGCAGATGAACAGCCAGGCTGCATAGCTCTGCGCGGTTGCCGCCAGCCGCGCGCCGCTGCCGTCGGACAGCGTGTAACTGGCAATGAAGATGGAAGTGCCCAGCGCGAAGCCGACCGCGCGCAGATTGAGCTTTTCCAGATGCGCGCCGCCACGAAACGACATCACCAGCGTGCCGGCCGACAACAGGAAGATGCCGAGCATGGCGAACGGGCCGGGGATTTCGGCAACGACGAACATGCCGCCAAAGGCCGAGAGCAGAGGTGCGGTGCCCCGCGCCAGCGGATAGGTCTGGGCGAAATCGCCGGCCTTGTAGGCGCCGATCAGGAACGTCCGGTAGCCCATGTGGAAAATGACGGAGGCGATGATGTAAGGCCACACTTCCGCCTTCGGCACTTCGACGAAAGGCAGCACCACGAGTGCCGCCGCGCCCATGCCGAGCGTCATCAGCGTGATCGACAGGAAGCGGTCGAGATGCACCTTGACCAGCGCGTTCCAGATCGCGTGCATGGCGGCGGCGGCAAGCACTGCGAAGAAGACGAAAAGCGTCATGTGGCAATGCCGGGCGTTTCCAGGTCGATGTCGACCCGCAGCGGAAAATGATCCGACGCAACCTCGCCGATGTCGGCACTGATCGAACGCACCCGCCCGGCGAACATGCCGCCGACGAAACAATGGTCGAGCCGGCGTTTTGCCAGCCTGCCGTCGATGGTCTTCACATGGGTGTGGAAGTCCGGAACCGGCTCCCCGGCAACGGCGGCGGCATCGACGAAACCGTCAAGATAGGCGGCACCCCGATGGTAGGGCGTGCTGCCGACGATGCGGCGATATTCGGCGCTGCCCGGCTCCATGTTGAAGTCACCCATCCAGATCGCCGCCAGCGGGTTTTCCGGCTCCGCTTCGCCGCTGGTCCAGTTGCGCGTGGGCTCGTCGTCGACGCCGCTCCACGGCCCGCCATCGGACGGTGCCCGGCGATGCTCGGCCAGGAGATAGTCGATCTGCTCCAGCCGCTCCTCGGCCGCGATATGGGCGAGATGCAGCGACAGCACCCGCACCGGCCCTGCCGGGGTGCGGATCATGCATTCAAGTGCTGCATTGCGGGTGTTGAGCGGCCGCTGCGTACGGCGCATCGGCAGCGCATGCAGCCGCGACCAGACGATCGGCAGTTTCGACAGCACCATGGTGCCGAACTGGCGGCGCCGGTTGATCAGACGGCCGTCGCGCCTTTCGCTGGCATCCATGTCGAAGGCCGGGCCGTAGACCCAATGATAATCCGGTAGCAGACGGGAAAGCAGCTCCGGCTGGTCGTCGAAATTGCTGCGCTGCCAGTGCCGCTCGACCTCTTGCAGCGCAATGATGTCGGCGCCGGCAACGATGCGCGCGGCGCGCGAAAGATCGTAGCGGCCATCGCCGCCGAACCCGTACTGGATGTTGTAGCTGACCAGCTTCATTGCGTATCCGGCTCAATTTCGTGTTGGCAGTAGCGGTTCGATGCCACGGTTGCAATGTGCAGGAGAATGGATGTGGCTTGGACCAGCCTTGCCCTTCACCGGGATCATGCACCGATTCCGAAGCACTTCGGTATCTTCCGTGCGCCGGAAAACGGCGTGCGATGCCTTAAGTATTCAGCGGCTGGAACCGGCCGGGTGGCGACGCCGCCAGTTCGGTCCAGTCGATCTCTTCCTCAAGGCGATGATAGGCTTCGTCGCCGATCGTCCCATTGCGGCGCAATTCCTCCAGCGCGTCGCGCTGGCTCTTGATCGCATAAAGACGCAAGCGGTCATATTCGGTCGCTGCCTGGGCATCGTCGGGATTTTTGGCGATCTTGCGTTGAGCGGCATATTGCTCGCGCACCGCGGCCGCCGCGTCCGATGTCTTGCCGCTCAATATGTCGAGCGCGGCCTGCATGACCACGACGCGTGCCTGCGCAACCTCGCGGTCGACCGTTTCGTCAGGGTCGAGATTTAGCAGGCGCAGCAGCGGCTTCAGGCTCATGCCTTGCAGCACCAGCGTGCCGAGCACGACCGTGAAGGCAGCGAGCACGATCGGGTCGCGGGCCGGGAATTCAGCCGGCAGGGCGAATGCCGCCGCAAGCGTCACCAAACCGCGCATCCCGCACCAGCCGATCAGCACGCCGCCACGAAACGACGGAGCGTCACGCTGACGATCAGCTACGCCGAAGCGGCCAAACCACCTGATGATCGCGCCGCACCCCAGCACCCAGATGAGGCGTGAGACGATGACGATGGCAAGCACTGTTCCGGCCAGGACGAACACATCGGTTTGCCCCTGCCCGGCAAGCCGGCCGACGATCGTACGCGCCTGCAGGCCCATCAGCACGAAGGCCAGCACATTGAGCACGAAGACCGCCGTTTCCCAGACCGAATAAGAGCTGATGCGGTTTCTGGCCGGCATGCGGCGCGGCGCGGTGCGGGCGATCGTCATGGCATAGACGACGATGGTGATGATGGCCGAAAGGCCGAGCCTGTCGGCCAGGATCCAGACCCCGAATGTGCCGGCAAATTGCACCACGGTGCCGCTCGCCGGGTCCTCGATCCGGCCCAGCGTTATCAGAGACACCCGGCCAAGCAGGTAGCCGGCCGCAAGACTGCCGAGCGTGGACAGCAGGATCATCGGAACGGCGCTGCTCAGCAGAATGGAACCTGCTGCCGCCGAAATCGCCATCCGGTAAATCAGCAAGGCGGTGGCGTCGTTGAGCAGGCTCTCGCCCTGCAGAATGGCAGTGATGCGGTGCGGCACCTTGAACTGGCCAAGCACGGCCGATGCCGCAACCGCATCGGGCGGCGCCACGATGGCGCCAAGCGCTATGGCTGCGGCGATCGGCAGGCCTGCCATCGCCCAGCCGGCAAGCGCAACCGTCGCTGTCGTGAAAAGGACGGCGCCAAGCGCCAGCAGCACAAGCGGCACCCTGTAACGGTTGAGATCGCGCAGCGAGGTATCATAGGCGGCATCGAGCAGCACCGGCGCGATGAACAGGGCTAGCGCCAGTTCCGGATCGATTTCTATGGTCGGCACGCCAGGCACGAAGGCGATGGCCACCCCTGCCAGCGCCAGCAAAGAGGGATAGGGAACCTGCACGCGCCGCGACAGCGCCGTCAGCGCAACGGCGATCAACAGCAGAACGAGTGTCAGTTCGAAAAGCGCCATGGCCTGTTATAGCCGGGAAGCCGAGACGCTGGCAGTGGCAAAGCGGCTGGAAACTGTTGATTGGCCAGCAAGCTTGAGCCGAGGGGAATATGCCTCGCCTTCCGCCGATGCCCTGCCAATTCGACAAATGCGCCGACCGCACCGACATCGAAATCACCGATAGAGGGCTCGCTTAAACCCTGCATTGCAGCCCATGCCACGCGGACGGAAGCATCCTCCCGTCTTCGCAGACCGGGATGCAGCCATTCATTTTGAACAAGCGCATCAGCCTAGTGAAGCACCAGCATATCGCTCGACGAGAACGAGATCTCGGCCTTTTCACCGACTGCGGGGGGCGGTGTCGCCGGGCTGTTGAAGGTGTCGAGCGAGACCGTGTTGCCGCCGATGCCGACACGAACCCGGATGACCGAGCCGAGGAAATGCACCTCGGATATCTCTCCCGAAAGGCTGGAATCGCGGCCGGGCTGTCGTCCGAGCGAGATTGCCTCAGGTCGCAACGCCAGCGACAGCGTGTCGCCTGACTTGGAACCGTTGAGCTTGCCCTTAAGCGAGACCTGTTCGGAATTGACCCGCACCGTGCCTGCAGCCGCATCGGTGACGGTGCCTTCGAGCACGTTCAGCGTGCCGACGAAATTGGCGACAAACTTGGTCGCCGGGCGGTTGTAGATCTCGAACGGCGTGCCGACCTGCTCGGCCTTGCCGCCATACATCACGGCGATGCGGTCCGAGATCGACAGCGCCTCTTCCTGGTCGTGCGTGACGAAGATGGTGGTGATGCCGAGCTTCTTCTGGATCGAGCGGATTTCCTCGCGCAGCGACACGCGCACCTTGGCGTCGAGCGCCGACAGCGGCTCGTCGAGCAGCAACAGCTTCGGCTTCGGGGCGATGGCGCGGGCCAATGCGATGCGCTGCTGCTGGCCGCCCGAGAGCTGGTAGGGATAGCGATCCGCCATCTGCGGCAGCTTGATGATGCCGAGCATCTCGGCGACACGAGCATCGATGTCCGCCCTTGGCATGCCGGCGACCTTCAGGCCGAAGCCGATGTTCTGCGCCACGGTCAGGTTCGGGAACAGCGCATAGGCCTGGAACACCATGCCGACATTGCGCTGGTTGGGCTTCAGCCGCGTAATGTCCTTGCCGCCGACGACGATCGTGCCCGCGCTCGGCTCCTCGAAACCGGCGACCATGCGCAACACGGTGGTCTTGCCGCAACCGGACGGACCGAGGAAGGAGACGAATTCACCACGCTCGACGTCAAGATTGAAATCCTCCACGACCGTGGTGGCGCCGAAGGATTTTCGAACGTGCTGGATGGAGAGGAAGGGGTCGGCCATGGCGTTCTTCTTTCGATCAGTACTTTTCGATCAGTTGGGACGGTTCGCGGATCTCGGCGCGAAGCGGGACAGTATCTGGATCAGCGACATGCAGCCCCAGGTGATGGCGAAGGCGATGATGGCAAGTGCCGCCGGCTCATAGGCGCGGTTGGCACCAATATTCTGCAGATAAGGGCCGAAGGCAGGCCGGTTGAGCAGGCTGGCCATGGTGAATTCGCCGATGACGATGGCGAAGGTGAGGAAGGCGCCCGAGAGCACCGCGATCAGCACGTTGGGCAGGATGACACGGGTGATGATGGTGCCCCAGCCAGCCCCAAGGATCTGGGCCGCTTCCGTCAAAGTGCGCACGTCGATTGTGCGAAGCCCGGTGTCGACGGCGCGATACATATAGGGCAGCGCCAGTGTCGCATAGCCGATGACCAACAAGGCATTGGTGCCTGTATCGGTCGCCAGAAACGGCAGCGGCGAATTCGACCCGTACATTCTGATGTAGCCGAAGACGATGACGATGGCTGGGATAACCAGCGGCAGCAGGGTAATGAACTCGACGATCGGCCGCAATTGCGGCAGCCGAAGCCGGATCCAATAAGCGGCGGGCACCACGATCAGCACACCGAGAATGATGGTGAAAACGGCGGCCAGTACCGAATAGCCGAAGGTGGCCTGGAAACGGGCGTCGCCCAACACGACCTTGTAGGCGTCGAAGGAGTACTCCCCGCGCCGCATGCGCATCGAGAACTCCACGGTCGCGATCAGCGGGATGAAAAAGTAGGCCGCGCCAAGAGCGAAGACGAGCCAGGCCCAGAACTTTCCCGACTTCATTTCAGCCACCTCTCGGAACGGGTCCGGAACCAGATGTAGAACACATTGGCAAGACCGGTGATGACGATCATGCCGAAGGCGATGGCATAGCCGAGATGGGCATTGTGCAGCACATCTCCACGGATCTGTGCATAAAGCAGGATCGGCACGATGTTGAGCGACGAGCCGGTCAGCGCATAGGCGGTGGCGATGGCGCCGAAGGCGTTGGCGAACAACAGGATCACGGTGCCGAGGAAACTCGGCCAGATCACCGGAATGACCACCATGCGCCAGTACTGGGACATGGTGGCGCCCAGCGTCGCGGCTGCCTCGCCCCATTCCTTCTTCAGCCCGTCGATGGCTGGCACGATGATCACCACCATCAGCGGTATCTGGAAATAGACATAGGTCAGTGTCAGGCCCCAGAATGACAGGATGTTGAAGCCATGCGCGTAGATGTTAAGGCCGAACACGGTGTTCAGGATCACCGTCGCAAGGCCGAGGCGGCCGAGCGTGGCGAGGAAGGCAAAGGCCAGCGGCACGCCGGCAAAATTGGAGGCCACGCCGGAAAACGTCAGTGTCGCCGAACGTATCCAGTCCGGCAGGCCACCGCGCACGATGGCAATGGCAATCGCCAGGCCCGCGAATGCGCCAATCAGCGATGAAGCAAGACTGATCTTGATAGAAATCCAATAGGCGGCAACGATGGACGGTTGCGCCAGCGCTGCGATGTTTTCGAGAGTGAATTCGCCGGCATCGTTCTGGAATGCACCCAGCATCAGATAGAGCGTGGGCAGGATGAGGAACATGATGGCGAAGATGAAGAACGGTGCAACGCCAAGCCACTGGGTCGGCAGCCGCATGCTGCGTGCCTCGGCGGGAGGCGCGGTCTTCCCGGTAACAGCGTGGTCGGACAATGAGATATCGGTCATGCGCCGGCTACCGTCTTCGAGAGAAGGACCGGGCGGCCGCGAGGCCGCCCGGCATGGTGTGAGTTACTTGACGTTGGCGCCGACGACGGCATCCCAGTTCTTGGTGATGGCTTCCTTGGACTTGCCCTGCTCGTCAAGCGTCGGGAACACGGCGGAAGCATAGGCTTCGGCCGGCGGCAGCTTGGCGAGGATGTCAGCCGGGATCTTGCCGTTCTTGGCGAGATCGTTGAAGCGGATCGGGTGGCAATAGCCTTTCAGCCAGCCGATCTGGCCTTCGTCCGAGTAGAGGTATTCGAGCCAGAGCTTGGCTGCATTCGGATGCGGCGCGTAGGCGCTGATCGCCTGCACATAGACACCGGCGACAACACCGGTCTTCGGCACGACGACGTCGACGGGCGGATTGCCCTTCAGCGTGTCGCGGCCGGCGAGCGCGTTGTAGTCCCAGGTGACGAGGATCGGGGTCTGGCCCTGGGCTAGCGTCGCGGCCTTGCCGATGACCGGCACGAAATTGCCGGCGGCATTGAGCTTCTTGAAGAAGTCGAGGCCCGCGGTGCCGGCAGCCTCACCGGCGGCGGCGCCTGACGACAGGCCGGCGGCATAAACCGCCTGGATCGCCTGGTTCGAGGCACGCGGATCACCGGCAAGGGCTACCGAGTTGGCGAATTCCGGCTTCAGCAGGTCGGCCCAGTCGGCCGGAGCTTCCTTGACGAGGTCCTTGTTCACCTGGAAGGAAAGCACGCCGTAATAGTCGCCGGTCCAGAAGCCTTCGGCATCCTTGGCGCTGTCGGGGATCGAGTCCCAGGTCGACACCTTGTAGGGCTGGATCAGGCCATCGGCCTTGGCGGTCGGACCGAAGGACAGGCCGACGTCGATGACGTCAGGCGCCTGCGGGCCCTTGTTGTCTTTGTTGGCCTTGATCGCCTCGATCTCGTCGCCGGAACCGGCATCGGGATTGAGTTCGTTGACGGTGATTTCCGGATACTTCGCCTTGAAGCCGGCGATGACGTCGCCGTAACCGCACCAGTCATGCGGCAGCGCGATGGTGGTGAGCTGGCCTTCCGCCTTGGCGGCCTTGACGAGATCGTCCAGCGAATCCGCGGACGAAATCACCGTCGACGCGAAAAGCGCCGCGGCCGAAAGGGAAAGCACTTTCCCCGTGAATTTGAACATGTGTTCTCTCCGTTGAACTGACGCCGTTGGACGCCTGCGATGCGGTATCGTTTTCATGTGACAGCCAGATGAAAGCTTTGTGAAAGCGGCTGCTCGCAGTGCGAAAAAGTAAACTCTTTTTAACCTGATGTAGCAATCGCTTCGGGATTCTTTTTCCGGCTAACTAATTTCTGCCTTGCCCGTCATCCTCCCCCTTTGTTTCCATAGCCCCTTTTCAGATCACTTTGCGTGCGGAAAACGCCTCAGACCGTGCCGGCGATGGCGTTTTCGAGCAACGTCAGCGCCGCCTTTTTGGTCAGCTTGACCGGGTTGCCGCCGGCAGTCGGATCGACCACCGCCATGTCGGCGATCAGCGTCTTACGCTTCTTGTCCATGTCGAGCCCCTTGATAAGGCCGGGCAGTGCATGCGGCACCTTCAGTTCCTTGCGAAGCTTGATGATGGCTTTGGCGAAGCCGTCGAAGCCGCCCTTGATGCCGCAATAGGCGGCGAGCCGGCCAATACGCTCCTCGATGGAGTCCCGGTTGAAGGCCAGAACATAGGGCATGAACACCGCGTTGGTCATACCGTGATGGGTGTCGTAGAGCGCGCCGACAGGGTGCGAAAGCGAATGGATGGCACCGAGCCCTTTCTGGAAGGCGGTGGCGCCCATGGCAGCGGCGCTCATCATATGGGCGCGCGCAACGAGATCCCTGCCGTTGGCATAGGCCTTGGGCAGGTTCTCGAAGACCAGCCGGACACCTTCGACAGCAATGCCGTCGGCCATCGGATGGTAGCCGGGCGCGCAATAGGCTTCGAGGCAATGGGCCAGCGCATCCATGCCGGTACCGGCGGTGATGAAGCCCGGCATGCCGACCGAAAGCTCCGGATCGGCAATGACGATAGCCGGCAACAATTTGGGATGGAAGATGACCTTCTTGGTGTGCGTGGCCTCATTGGTGATGACGCCGGCGCGGCCAACCTCCGATCCGGTCCCGGCGGTGGTCGGCACGGCGATGATCGGCGCGATGGCATCCGAGTTGGCGCGCGTCCACCAGTCGTCGACATCCTCGAAATCCCACACCGGCCGCGTCTGCCCGGCCTGGAAGGCGATCAGCTTGCCAAGATCGAGCGCCGAGCCGCCGCCGAAGGCGATGACGCCGTCATGCTTGCCGTTCTTGAACACGGCGATGCCGGCGGTCAGGTTGGATTCGACCGGGTTCGGCCTGACCTCGGAGAAAACGCCGTAAGGGACCTTCGCATCGTCGAGGATCTTCAAGGTCGAGGCGACGACCGGCAGTTTCGCCAGGCCCGGATCGGTGACGAACAACGGCCGCTTGATGCCGGTGGCCGTCAATACCTCGGGCAATTCCTTGATGCGACCGGCGCCGAAGCGGACGGTGGTGGGATAGTTCCATTTGGAGATCAGCTTGGACATTTTTGTCTTTCAATAAATCAGATGGCTTCGCGCAGATGGAAAGATTTCGGCCGGGTCAGATTATCGTAGCCGATGGCCGACAAGCCCGCACCCTTGCCGGTGTCCTTGACGCCGGTCCAGACCAAGGCCGGGTCAAGATAGTCGCAGCGGTTCATGAACACCGTGCCGGTTTCGACGCGGTTGCCGATCGCCACCGCATGCTCGGTATCGCGCGTCCAGATCGAAGCGGTCAGCCCGTAGGGGCTGTCGTTCATCAGCGCGATCGCCTCTTCGTCGTTGCGCACCTTCATGATGCCGACGATCGGGCCAAAGCTTTCCTCACGCATGACGCTCATCTGATGGTCGACTTCTGTCAGCACTTCCGGCGCCAGATAGGGCGAACCCGCCTTGTCGTTAGCCACCTTCATATTGATGTGCGCCTTGGCACCCTTGCGCAGCGCTTCGGCCTTCTGTTCGCGGATCAGGTCGGCGAAGCGCGCCTGCGCCATCGGTCCCATCGTCGTCGCCTGGTCGAGCGGGTTGCCGACGACATAGTTCTTGGTCTCGGCGATGAAGCCTTCGACGAATTCGTCATAGACCTTCTCGTGCACGTAGACACGTTCGATGCCGCAGCAGCACTGGCCGGAATTGTAGAAGGCGCCGTCGACCAGATTGGCGACCGCATGGTCCATCTTGGCGTCCGGCAGGACATAGGCCGGATCCTTGCCGCCCAGCTCCAGGCCGAGCGTCACGAAAGTGCCCGCCGCCGCTCTTTCGATGGCGCGGCCGCCGGCGACCGAACCGGTGAAATTGACATGGTCGATCTTGCCCGAGCCGAGCAGCTTCTCGGTCTGGGCGTGGTTGAGCACGATATTCTGGAACACACCCTTCGGCAGACCGGCCTTGTCGAAGGCCTGCTGAAAGCGCTCGCCAACCAGCAGCGTCTGCGCCGCATGCTTGAGGATGACGGTGTTGCCGGCCATCAGCGCCGGCACGATGGTGTTGACCGCGGTGAGGTAAGGATAATTCCACGGCGCGATCACCATGACCACGCCAAGCGGATCCTTCTTCACATAGCGACGGAAGCCGTCCTTCGGGTTGGAGGCCGGCACCGCCTTGAGCGCCGCCTCGGCGATCTCGACCATGTAGGTGGTGCGCTCCTTGACACCACCGAACTCGCCGCCATAACGCACCGGGCGCCCCATCTGCCAGGCGATCTCCGGCACGATCTCGTCGGTCATCGCGACCAGCGCTTCCAGCATGGCCAGCATAAACTTGCCGCGCTCGACGATCGGCGTCTCAGCCCACTTCTCCTGCGCCGCCTTGGCACGCTCGACCGCGGCGTTGATCGCTTGGTCGGTCGCGATCGGCCGCTCGGCATAGATCGAGCCATCGATGGGGGATATGAGTTTGACCGTTTCGGTCATTTTGGAAGTCCTCGCATTCTACAACAAAGTCTTGTGGGCTGACGCTGCCCCTAATCCGCCTGCCGGCACCCCTCCCCGCATAGTTACGGGGAGAAGGATGGAGCTCCAGCGTCTTCGCCTCCTCTCCGTTTTCTTCACACGGAGAGGAAGGGTAAGGGACGGCGCCGACGGCGCCGACGAACAGTCGATAACTAGTACCGCTCGAACCCTCTGTGCAGTTCCCAATCTGTAATGCGGCGGTCGTATTCGAACTGCTCCCACTTTGCGGTGTGGACATAGTGTTCGAGCACATCCTCGCCGAGCGCCTGCTTGAGCATCTTCGACTTCGCCAGCGTGTCGGTGGCATCGCGCAGCGTCTTCGGGATCTCCGGCAGGCGAGATGCCTGATAGGCATCGCCGACGAACGGCTTCTGCAATTCCAGCTTTTCGTGGATGCCGGCAAGGCCGGCGGCGATCAGCGCTGCGAACGCAAGATACGGATTCAGATCGGCGCCGCCGATGCGGCATTCCATGCGGATGCCCTTGGTGCCCTCGCCGCACAGGCGGAAGCCGGCGGTACGGTTGTCCTCGCTCCACATGATCTTAGTCGGCGCGAAGGTGCCGGCCTGGAAGCGCTTGTAGGAGTTGATATAGGGCGCCAGGAACCAGGTGAATTCCTTGGCGTATTTGAGCTGGCCGGCGGCCCATTGCTGGCCAAGCGTCGACAGCGTCCAGTCGGCCGTCTTGTCGAAGAACAGCGGTGTCTTGCCGTCGGCGCTCCACAGCGAATTGTGGATGTGGCTGGAATTGCCGGCGAGCCCGTAATTATACTTGGACATGAACGAAATCGCCTTGCCCTCGGACTCGGCGATTTCCTTGGCGCCGTTCTTCAGGATGACGTGGCGGTCGGCCATGTCGAGCGCCTCGGCATAGCGCACATTGATCTCTTCCTGGCCCGGACCCCACTCGCCCTTGGAATTTTCGATCGGGATGCCGGCCGCTTCCATCTCATTGCGAAGCCGGCGCATGACGCCTTCTTCCTTGGTGGTGATGCCGATCTGGTAGTCGCCGATATAGGGCGATGCGGTGTCGAGACCCTGCCAGTGCTTCTTTCGGGCAGAATCGTATGTCTCGTTGAACAGATAGAATTCGAGCTCGGAAGCGAAATAGCCGATATAGCCGCGCTCGCTCAGCCGCTTGACCTGCTTCTTGAGGATGGCGCGCGGCGAGTGCGGCAGGTCATCATGGGTGTGGTGGTCGAGCACGTCGCAGATCACGAGTGCGGTCTTTTCCAGCCAGGGAATGCGCCGCAGCGTGGCGAGATCCGGCTTCATGACGAAATCGCCATAGCCCTTCGACCAGCTCGCGGCCTTGTAGCCCGGCACCGGTTCCATATCGATGTCGGCCGCCAGCAGATAGTTGCAGCCATGCGTTTCGTCATGCGCGGAATCGATGAAGTACTGCGCCAGGAAGCGTTTTCCCGCCAACCGTCCCTGCATGTCGACGATGCAGGCCAGCACGGTGTCGATCTCACCGCTGGAGACCGCTTTCTTCAACTGATCGAACGAGAAATTTCCGGCCATTCCTTTGGCACTCCAGCACTTGTCGATTGAAAGGGATAAACGTAGCCATGGCCGGCGCGAGGCCGGCCATGGCCATATAGGGCGATATCAGGCGCCAGCTTCGCCGATAGCCACCTCGGCTGCCCTGATCGCGGCCTGGCGTTTGGCAATCTGGTCACCGATCGGCGGACCCTGGAAGCGGCGATTCTCGAAACCGAACCAAAGCACGGCGGTCAGCAAGATGAAGCCTATGGTGATGTAAAGCACCTTGTCGTTCGGCGGCTGGATGGCGATGTAGAAGATGATCACCATGCCGACAATCGACAGCGCACAGAAGAGCTTGAACAGTCCGGCGCCCAGGTTCCACGGGCCAGGATTGGGCCACTTGGCCGTGCCGAATGCGACCATGCCGAGTGCGATCGGGATGGTGAACGACAGGAACAGGAACACCAGCGTCGAATTGACGACGATGGTGTAGATGTTGGTGCCGCCGATCGAAATAAACTGGGCAAGGAACACATAAAGGATCTCGAGGATCGCGGCCGTCCAGATCGCATTGACCGGCGTGCGCCAGGTCGGGTTGACCTTGGCGAGAGCCGCGGAGCCAACAGGCATGCCGCCGTCGCGAGAGAAGGCGAACAGCATGCGCGAAGCCGAGGTCACGGTGGCGAGGCCGCAGAGGAATTGCGAGATCAGGATTGCAAAATAAAGCAGTTCCTTCAGCCACACCGGCAGGATTGCATCCATTGTCGAGAAGAATACGCTCCATCCCTGCTTGGCGCCGGCAGCCAGGTCCGGGATCGCGAGAACGATTGCGCACAGCATCACCCAGCCGATCAGCGACGACCACAGCACCGACGAAACGATCGCCCGCGGGACGGAGTGTGCTGCCTTGACGGTCTCCTCGGAGGTGTGGGCCGAGGCGTCATAGCCGGTGATGGTATAGACGGGCAGAAGCAGGCAGAGCAGGAACAGGTAGCTCATGGAGTCGGTTTGCGGAAAAACACCGCCGCCCGCATCGCCTGAATAGTTGGTGAACGTCCACAGCCGGCTGATGTCGATTGCCGGTGCGAACACCAGGCAGGCCACGATCAGCACTGCTGTTGCGCCCAGGATAAGAAAGCCCGAAGCATCGGTGAGCATTGCCGTCAGTTTGATGCCGAAATGGTTGAACAGCGCCTGCAGCACGGTGATGAAGGCGACGAACCCGACGATTTCGCCCGGCGTGCCGGTGATGCCAAACCAGCTTCCGAACGTTCCAACGAAGAAGAAAGCGGTGCCGATGTTGATGGCGCCGAGCACGGTGATCAGGCCGAACAGGTTTAGCCAGGCCGTCAGCCAGCCGGTGAAGCGGTTGCCGAGGATCGACGACCAGTGATAGAGGCCGCCGGCGGTCGGAAATGCCGAGGCGATCTGCGCCATGGCAAGGGCGAAGAAGCCCGACACGCAGCAGCCGACGATCCAGCCGATGCCCGCACCTGCGCCGCCGATCGACGATGTGGCTTGCGCGAAGGAGTTGATGCCGCCCGAAAGGATGCAGATGATCGAGAACGATATCGCGAAATTCGAGAAGCGGCTCATGCTTCGCGACAGTTCCTGGGCATAGCCCATGCCATGGAGAACCTTCAGGTCCTCCTTCTTGTCAACGTCCGTATAATCCGGTCCTGCCATTTTCATTCCCCTGTGGTTCTAATTGGCCGATTGAACTGACTTTCCGACTGAATGCGATCTGGAATATCCGGCCTCCTCTGGCTCCAGATCCGAAAAAATGCCCGTGAGCAGATCCGCCCATTTCCGCTGCCCGGTCTCGCCGGCGATTTCGTCGTTGCGGATTTCGATCATCGCGCAGGGCAGGCCGCGCGAGCGCGCATGCCGTTCCAGCGTGAAATAGACGCGGTCATCAGGCGAATAAGGCTCGTTGACGCCGACGGTGACGCCGGCAAGCCGCTTCAGCGCCGATATCAGCGGCGCCGCCAGCCGGCGATCCTCGTCGTGGATGATGCCGATATGCCAGGGCCGGCTCATGGACTTGTAGACCGGCGTGAAGGAGTGGACCGAAACCAGCCGGGTTTGCTGACCCTGTGACAGCCTGTTGTCGATGATACCGGCAATCGTGTTGTGGAACGGCTGCCATGACAGGGCAACACGCGCCGCCCGCTCGCTCTCCGACAGGCCGGCATTGCCCGGTATGGCCGTTGTCTCACTGACCGGCGGTACCAGGTCGGGCGCGTCGAGTGGCCGGTTGCAGTCGATGACAAGGCGAGAAATACGAGTTTCCACCAGCGTCGCGTCGAGCGCCTGCGCCATGCGGCGGGCAACCGGCAGCGCGCCGGGATCCCAGGCGATGTGACGGGACAGGTCCTCGGCGGCAAGGCCGAGCGTACCGAATTCGGCCGGCAGGAAGTTCGAGGCGTGATCGCAAGTCAGCACGAAAGGGCTCGATCCGCCGGGGTTCGTCACCCTTACGGTATCAGACGATGCAAGGCTGGCGGGCCGTGCTTTCTCCATACTGTGCCGTCCCCGGGGAGCGCTGTATCGTATGTTACGTATTTTGCCTCATTGCGTCCCTGTGGATGATTTCATACAGTTTGTCCGGCTTTGTCAAATGCGATCTCGGAAAAGGCCTTCGGCCGGGCCAGGGGTGGGGAAAACATGATTTCCAGCATTGCCGAACTGATCGCCGATCGCCTCGGCACGATGCCGGCCGGCGAACGGCGCGCGGCCCAGACACTGATCGCCAACTATCCGATGATCGGCCTGAAAACGGTCGCTGAATTCTCGGCCGCGGCGGGCGTCTCCTCGCCGACGATCCTGCGTTTCGTCGCCCGGCTGGGTTTTCAGAACTATCCGGAATTCCAGTCGAGCCTGCAGGACGAACTGGCGGCGCAACTGCAATCGCCGGCGACAAGGACGCTCAATCCGCCCTCGCCTGGTGGTGGGACGGTGTCGCCGATGCTGGAAGCGACGCTCGACAACATGCGCGAGACGTTCAGACACCTGTCCGACAGGCAGCTTGCCGACATCGCCGCCCGGCTAGCGGACCGGCGCGGCAAGACCTTCCTGATCGGCGGCCGCTTCACCGATCCGCTGGCGCGCTACATGGCCGCCCACCTCGCTGTCATCCAGCCGGATGTCTTTCACCTCGCCGGGCAGGAGAGCATGTGGCGCGACCGATTGATCGACATGGGCAAGCGCGACGTGCTGGTGATCTTCGACATCAGGCGCTACCAGGACAGCCTCGTCCGCTTCGCCGAAAAGGCGCATCAGCGTGGCGTCCAGATCGTGCTGTTCACCGACCAGTGGCTGTCGCCGATCGCCCGCTTTGCTCGTCATGTTATCGCCGGACGAACCGCGGTGCCGTCGGCATGGGACTCTTCGGCTGCCCTTTTCGTCGTCGCCGAAACGCTGATCGGCGCCGTCACCAGGCAACTGGAAGCAGAAGGCGCCAAACGCATTCGCGAGATGGAAAGTCTGCGTTAGTGCCTGTGTGATGATCCAAAGCGTTATGCATATTTTCTCAACGTTACATATATTTAATGTGCGCAGCCCCCGGAGAATTGTCATAAAGACGCGATATCGAGGCGGCTTCTTTGCCTTACAATAGCCTCGCTGCGTCTGCTTCATTTCGGGAAACCGGTAGACGGAAGGATTGTTTTACCAACCGGAGTGCCGATGGCCGCCTGGAAACAGATACTTTTTGCACTTGTGGTGCTGGTGGTGGCGGCAGCCGCCTGGCTGCGCTTTTATCCCGGCGCGCCGGACGTGCTGGCACGCTGGGGCATCGACTGGGCCTCCGCGGCAACGCCCCCGGCTGAGACCGGCGCCGCCAACGCGAAGCAGTCAAACGGCCGCAATAGCGGCAACCAGCGGGTGAACGTGGTCGCCCTTGCGGCCACTTCGGCTGTTATCAACGACCGCCTGCAGGCAATCGGCACCGGCCGTGCCAACGCCTCGGTGGCCGTCAATCCCTACAGCTCCGGCCGCCTCGCCGAACTGCTGGTCGAATCCGGCAGCCATGTCGATAAGGGACAGATTCTCGCCACCCTGGATTCCGAGACCGAAGTGATCTCTCAGGACCGCGCCAAGCTCGCCTTGCAGGATGCGCAGGCCAAACTCGACCGTGTCAGGTCGCTTCGTGCCTCCAATGCCGCGACACCAGTCGCAGTGGCTGACGCCGAGGTGGTGCTGGCGGGCGCCAAGCTGGCGCTTCAGGATGCGGAACTCGCACTGCAGCGCCGGTCGATTCTGGCGCCGATCGCCGGCACCGTCGGCATCCTGCCGATCTCGGCCGGCAATTATGTCACCAACCAGTCGGCCATCGCCACGCTCGACGACCGGTCCTCGATCCTGGTCGACTTCCTGGTGCCCGAGCGCTTCGCTGCCGCCGTCAAGATCGGTGCACAATTGACGGCGACGCCGATCGCCAATCCCAGCAATGCTTATAGCGGCACCGTTTCGGCCATTGACAACCACATCGATGAAAAGAGCCGCACCCTGCTGGTCAAGGCCAAGATCGCCAACCCGGCGGATTCACTGCGCGCCGGCATGTCGTTCGGCATCACCATGAAATTTCCGGGGCAAACCTATCCGGCCGTCAGCCCGCTGGCGATCCTGTGGGGGGCGGACGGCGCCTATGTCTGGCAGATCGAGGACGGCAAGGCCAGGCGGGTCCCGGTGCGCATCGTACAGCGCAACACCGAGACCGTGCTGATCGACGCCGAGATCGACAATGGCGACATGGTGGTCACAGAAGGCACCCAGAGCGTCAGCGAGGGCGGCGCGGTCCGCCTCGCCGGCGAAGAGCAGCGCGCCGCGGACGCCGCCGCAGGCACATGACCAGCCCCGCCAACACTGCCAGCGAGACCGGCTTCACCGCCCTGTTCATCCGCAGGCCGGTGATGGCCTTCGTGCTGAACACACTGATTGCGGTCGCCGGCCTGGCCGCCTTCTACGGCGTCGAGATCCGCGAACTGCCGGACGTCGATCGCGCGGTGGTCACCGTTTCCACCACCTTCGAGGGCGCGGCGGCCGAGACCGTCGATCGCGAACTGACCGACACCATCGAGGGCGCCGTCGCCCGCGTCTCCGGCGTCAAGTCGATCTCGTCGTCTTCCTCATTCGGCTCGAGCCGCGTCACCATCGAGTTCAACGATGGCGTCGATCTGAATGTCGCCGCCTCGGACGTGCGTGATGCCGTCGGCCGCGTCGCCAACCAGATGCCGGACACCGCCGATCCGCCGCGCATCGTCAAGGCCGACGCCAATTCCGACGCGGTGATGCGACTGGCGGTGACCTCGGACAACATGTCGATCCAGGACATGACCGTGGTGGTCCAGGACCAGATCGAGGACGAGCTGGCCGCCGTGCCCGGCGTTGCCGACGTTCAGGTCTATGGCGACCGCGACAAGATCTTCCGCATCGATGTCGACCAGAACAAGCTGGCCAGCCTCGGCTTCACGGTCGCCGACCTCAGGGCCGCCCTTGCCTCGGTCGCCTTCGATTCCCCCGCCGGTTCGATCACCACGACCAACCAGGACCTGATCGTCCGCACGACTGCCGACGTGACCACGCCTGAAGAGTTCGAAAACATAATTGTCGGCGGCACGACGCGCATCCGCGATGTCGCCACCGTCACGCTCGGCCCCGACGTCGGCCAGACCACGTTGCGCTCGGACGGCAAGACCGGCATCGGCATCGGCATCATCCGCCAGGCGGAATCGAACACGCTGGACATCTCGACCGGCGTCCAGGCCGCCGTCGCCAAGCTGCAGGAAAACCTGCCCGAGGGCATGTCGATCAAGATCACCAGCGACGACGCTGTCTTCGTCAAGGGGGCGGTGCACGAGGTCGAGATCGCGCTCGGCCTGTCCGTCACCATGGTGCTGATCGTCATCTACATGTTTCTCCTCGACTGGCGTGCGACGCTGATCCCCGGCCTGTCGATGCCGGTCGCCATGATCGGCACCATCGCCGCCATCTATCTGGCCGGCTTCTCGGTCAACATCCTGACCCTGCTCGCGCTGGTGCTGGCGACCGGTCTGGTCGTCGACGACGCCATCGTCGTGCTCGAAAACATCGTGCGACGACGCAACGAAGGCATGGGGCCGCGCGCCGCCGCCGTGCTCGGCGCGCAGGAGGTGTTCTTCGCCGTCATCGCCACCACCTTGACGCTGGTCGCCGTCTTCGTGCCGATCTCGTTCCTGCCCGGCCAGACCGGCGGCTTGTTCCGCGAATTCGGCTTCGTGCTTGCCATGTCGGTGCTCTTGTCCTGCGTGGTGGCGCTGACGCTGTGCCCAATGCTCGCCTCGCGCATGCTGACCAGCGCATCGCTCCACCACGAAGGTGGCCATGGCATCGGCGCCCGCATCGGCGGCGCGCTCAATACGGCCTACAAGCGCAGCCTGCACGCCTGCCTCGACGCGCCATGGATCGTGCTTCTGGTCGCGGTGCTGTTCGCCGGCACCGCCTTCACGCTGTTCGGCACCATCCGCCAGGAGCTGACGCCGACCGAGGACCGCGCCGCCGTGCTTCTGCGCATCAGCGCCCCGCAAGGCGTCAGCCTCGACTACACAACGCAGCAGATGCAGAAGATCGAGAGACTGATCCAGCCGATGCGCGATTCCGGCGAGATCCGCAGCACTTTCGAAAATGCCGGCCAGAACGGCTCCTACAACTCCGGCTTCATGGTGATGACGCTGGCGCCGTGGAACGAGCGCAGCCGCAGCCAGCAGGAGATCATGGCCGAGATCAGCCAGCTGACCAGGCAGGTGCCGAGCGTGCGCATCTTCCCGGTGCAGCCCAACAGCCTCGGTATCCGTGGCGCCGGCAACGGCCTGCAGTTCGCGCTGGTCGGCAACGACCGCAAGGCACTCGGCGATGCCGC
Source organism: Mesorhizobium sp. M0870 (assembly GCF_040319775.1). NCBI lineage: Bacteria > Pseudomonadati > Pseudomonadota > Alphaproteobacteria > Hyphomicrobiales > Phyllobacteriaceae > Mesorhizobium > Mesorhizobium sp. M0870. The sequence continues at coordinate 170,953 of NZ_JAMYOI010000006.1, read as the reverse complement.
CGTGAAGATCATCGCCGAGATGCAGAAGGACCCGCGCTTCCAGACACCGCGCCTGTCGATCGACCCGACGCAGCCGCAGCTAGCCGTGGCCATCGACCGCGAGCGCGCCTCCGACCTCGGCATCGACATATCAGGACTGGCCAACACCTTGCAGGCCATGCTCGACGGCAACGACGTCGTCGACGTCTACATCGCCGACCGCAGCTACGGCGTGAAGCTGGTCTCGACCACCAATCCGATCAACGATCCGACGGATCTGGAAAACATCTTCCTGAAAACAGCCGACGGACGTTTCGTGCCGATGTCGACCATCGCCACGCTGACCGAACGCGCCGTGCCACCGTCGCTGTCGCGCGAACAGCAGCAGCCCTCTGTGGCGATCACCTCCAACCTCAGCGGCGACTTCGCGCTTGGCGACGCGCTCACCCGCGCCGAGCAAATCGCCACACCGCTGCTGCCGCCAGGCAGCCGCATCCTGCCCCTGGCCGAGGCGGCGACGCTAGGCGAGACCAACAGCGCCATGGTCACCATTTTCGGCTTCGCGCTGGTCATCATCCTTTTGGTGCTGGCCGCCCAGTTCGAAAGTTTTGTCAGCGCCGTCATCATCATGGCGACGGTGCCGCTCGGGCTGGCCTGTGCGATTTTCGCGCTTCTCCTCTCGGGCACCAGTCTCAACGCCTACAGCCAGATCGGCCTGGTGCTTTTGGTCGGCGTCATGGCCAAGAACGGCATCCTGATCGTCGAATTCGCCAACCAGTTGCGCGACCGCGGGCTTGGCGTGCGCGAGGCGATCGAACAGGCCTCGATCATCCGCGTGCGGCCGGTGATGATGACGATGATCTGCACCGTGCTCGGCGGCCTGCCGCTGGTGCTGGCGAGCGGCGCCGGTGCCGAGGCGCGCGTCGCGCTCGGCTGGGTCATCGTCGGCGGCCTGGGGCTGGCCACCGTCTCGACGCTGTTCCTGACGCCGGTCGCCTATCTCCTGCTTGGCCGCTTCGTCACGCCGAAGACCCACGAGGAAGCCCGGCTGAAGCGCGAGTTGGAGGAAGCCGCCTACACCAATGTGGAGCCGGCAGAATAGAAATTCCAGGAAAGTGTGTAGCGGTTTTTCGTCCGGAATTTCGTAAGAAAAATAATTCCGGCTATCTCAGCAACCGACCTTCGATCGACCAGCGCGCGGCGAGGAAATTCAGCACCGCCGCCACCACGACGCCCCCGATTTTCGCCGGCCACACCCCGATTATGCCGGCGAATAGCGCGATCGAGAGGCTGGAGACACCGAGCGAAATCAGCGCTCCAAGCGTGGCGAAACGAAGGAACGCATCATGCAGCCGGATGGCTCGATTGCGCTCGAACGACCACAAGCCGTTCGCCGCGAAGGAAAAGGTGACGGCGACGAACCAGGCAGCGATGTTGGCCGGCACCGGCGGAACCCCGAGCTTGAGCAGCAGGAAGAAGCTGGCAAGGTCGATGGCCGTGTTCGCCAGTCCGACAATGGCGAAGCGGACGATCTTGCTGCCGGCCGAACGCTGGGGCCGATCGGCTTCGCTCATCTCTTGCCGTCCAAGATCTCGACGCCGGCGCGGGCCAGACCAGCGCCGAATTCGTCCGATGCGAGGGCCGCGAATTCCACCTCGCGCACATCTTGCATGGTGTCGCGCGCGCGCAGCGTCTCGTCGACATGGCCGGGATGGCACATGAACAGCCCTCGCTCCGGCAACCCTTCGACGGCCGCCTGCAGAACCGCAGCGAACTTTTCGGGCTGTCGCCAGTCATAGATGCCGGCGAGCGGCTGGAAAACGATGAAGCCCGCGCGCTGCATCGAGCGGTTGAACCCGGCAGCCAGCGCGGCAATGGCGGCGACTTTCGACCCTGCGGCCAGCGCCGGGGCGCCGCGCAGGGCCGGCCTGTCGGCGCCTTCTGGAAACCGTGTGCGCAGCCATGTGCGCACAACGGGAAGGAAATGCACATGCTGGTGCCCGTCGACGAAATCGGGGCGGCGGCCAAGCGCCTCGACGAAGCGGCCGTACTGGGCGTCAAGCTCGGCATGGACATGGCGGTCGCCGATGCGGCCGCGCAGAACAGGCAAGGCCAGTGCGCGGAGCGGTGGCAGCCGGCCTTCCGGCGCCAAGGCCGACCGGCCGGTGGCGGCCAACTGGTCGGTCAAGGTGAGGTGCAGCCCAACCGCGGCCCGGCCGCACAGCGGTTTTATGCGCTCTGCCTCCTTTGCCCACTCGGGAAAGCCGGTCATGCAGCTGGTGCCGGTCAGGCGCCCCCGATCGAGAAGATCGAGAATCCCGGCGGAAACGCCAGGCGCCAGGCCGTAATCGTCAGCGATCAGGCGAATGCGCCGCGTCATCTGTTCGAAGTGCCCGGCTCCGGCCGGTCGGCGGGGGCCTCGCTGCGCACGACATCGCGCACGAGATAGACCGGCCGATCCTTGCTCTCGCTGAGCGTCACCCAGACATATTCGCCGATCAGGCCAAGCAGGGTCAGGTTGAGGCCGCCGAGCAGAACGACGGCAACCAGCAGGCTGGGGTAGCCCGGAACGGCAATGCCGTAGAAGATCACCTCGAAGAACACCTTGGCGCCATAGAGCGCGCCGGCCATCGCCGCGAGCAGCCCGCTAAGACTGATCAGGCGTAGCGGAATGACGGAGAACGAGGTGAACCCCTCCAGCGAGAAGGCGATGAGGTTGAGCCGGCTCCATTTCGATGTGCCGCTGGCGCGGCCTTCCGGCGAATAGGGCAACGCCTTCTGGCGAAAGCCGGCCCAGGCAAACAGGCCCTTGTTGAAGCGACGCTTGTCACGCAGGCTGGTCAGAGCGCGCGCGACAGCGCCGCGCATGACGCGAAAGTCGCCGGCATTTTCGGGAATATCGAAACGCTGGCTGCTGTTGATCAGGCTGTAGAAAAGCCGTGCAAGCTGGCTGCGCCGCCAGCTCGCCTCGCGGCGGTCGTTCTGGGCAAAGACGACGTCGATGTCCGGATGGTCCACCAGCTCGGCGATCAGCTTCAGGCTGATGTCCAGGGAATGCTGGAGGTCGGCGTCCATGATCAGCACCATGTCGCCGCGCGACTGGTCGAGGCCGGCGAGTACAGCGACTTCCTTGCCGAAATTGCGGCTGAGGCGGACGATCTCCCACGATCCCGTCAGCGCTTGCGAAAATCGTCCAGCGCCATCGTCACCGCTGCCGTCATCGACCAGGATCTTGTGCACGGTCATGCCGAAGCGCTGTGCCACGGCCGCTTCGAGCTCGCCTAGCAGGCGCGCGAAGGCCGATGCCGATGCCGCCTCGTTGAAGAATGGCGCAACGATATCGAGGCTCTGTCGCAACTCAGCCATTCGCGACTCCCGCATTCACCACCTTTTCCCGTGCCTTGGCCCAGAACCACCAGATCAGCGAACCGGCGATGAAAGTGACAGCGACCGGCCGGAACCAGGGGAAGAGGAAATCGTGCACATGGCGCTCGACGCCGCTCAGCCCGGTCACGAACAGCGTCATCGACAGCACCGAGGCGAGGACGCCGCCCCGTTCTTCGCGCCACAACAGGGCGATGGCAAGACCGGCTGGTACCGCGATCATGGCAAAGGTGTTGGGTTCGACGCGCGGGTTGAAGACGCACATGTAGAAGGTGGCCGTCAGGAAGATCGCCAGCGCCGCCTTTCCCTGTTCGAGCCTGCGGTCGAACCAGATGACGGCTGAAAGCGTAAGCAGGGCCATGACCATGCGCACGATCGTTGCGCCGAATTCCGGTATCGGCAGCCCTATCGTGGTGAACGGTGCCGTGAAATCGGTGGACACGAAATGGCTGGTGTTCTCGACGGCCATGGAGGTCAGCATCTGGGCGAAGACACGATACTGATCGTTGAGATAGCCGGCGGGAGCAAAAGCGTAAGGCAGTGCGAGCACGAACAGCACCGCCAGCACCAGCACCGGTATCAACCGAAGCCGAAGGGCTCCTACCAACAACAGCATTATGATCGCGGTCGGCTTGGCGATGATGGCGAGCGAAGCCCAGAAGAACGTCTCCGCCCGTCGTCCTTCCAGCGCCGACAATGTGAGAAGCCAGCAAGCGCCGGTCAAAAGGATCGTCGCCTGGCCGTTGCGGATCGCGCCGAGCGCCATCGGCACAGCGAGGAAGAGGCCGAAAGAAAGCAGCCACATCAACTCGTCACCACCGAGCTTGCGCACCTGCCGCATCGCGGCATAGGTCAGCACCGCAAACCCGAGGGAGTGCCACATCACGCCGCCCAGATGCGGACCGAGCTTGACTATTGGAGTGTAGAGCGCGGCGAAGGCCGGCGCGTAGAGATACCCCATCTCGGATTGGGTGTCGTAGAGTGGCAGACCGGCCAGAAGCGCCTCGCTGCCATCTATATAGGCCTTCCATACCGTCCGCGTGTACGGCGACCACAGGACCATGGCAAGAACGACCAGGAACGCTCCGATCCACAGGCCAAACCCCAAACGGTCGAAAACCGGCTTGGAAATCGTCATCAAGGCACCCCACACAATCCCGGAACAGGCTCAGTCCAGCCTGTCCCGGCATTCGATGGCGGCGGCATATCACGGACGCAGCGGCGTGGCATAGGGGGCTTGATGGACCAGGATATCGGCCTGACGGTCCCGCGTCGGCGGATAACCGGCAATCTCTGCCCGCAAAGCCCTCCGAGGCCCCTCCCGTCCAAGCTGCTCGAATCTTTCGAATTGGCCTAAGGCCGGATGAACACCTTGCCGTTCGGCTTGGCCAGTTCCGCTGGCACCCGCGCCATCGCCTCGGCAAGCGGCACCACCGCCGTCACGTCGGTCGACCAGCGCCCATCGGAAAAACGCTTCTGCGCTTCCAGGATCGCCGGGCCGCGGCGATCGCGGAACTGGCGCATCCACTCGCTCAGCCAAAACCCTTCGATATGCTTGTGCTGGAAGATCAGTTGGCCGGGCTCGCGGATAACAGTGTGTTCGGGATCGAGCCGCCCATAGATGATCCAGCGCGAACGCTTCGGCATGACGTCGAAGATGGCGGAAGCCAGCGGCCCGGTCACCGCGTCAAGGAAGATGCGCGGCTGTTCGGCCTTCATCACCTCGCGCAGCGCTGCCTTGAAATCCGGCGCCTTTTCGTTGAGGACGTGCGCCGCGCCGAGCGCTTTCAGCGCCGCGATCTGGTCGTCGCGGCGCACGGTGACGATCGGCCGGAAGCCCTCTCCGCTGGCCAGGCCAATGATCAGCTTGCAGAGCTGGCTGGCGCCGGCGGTCATGACGAAGGCCTTCTCGCCTTCCTCCTTGACGACGTCGAACATGGCGAGCGCGGTGAGCGGGTTGACGATCATCGCCGCCCCATCCTCGTCGCGGACCGTGTCGAGCAGCGGAATGCATGCAGCAGCTTCAGCGACGGCATAGTCGGCCCACGAGCCCCAGTTGGTGACGCCGGTGGCAAAGGCGACGCGCTTGCCGATCAGGCTTTGGGGATAGGTCTCGTCGCCGCTGGCGACGACGATGCCGACGCCCTCGAAGCCGGCCGGCTGTCCCTTGGCGCGCGGCTGGCCGTACTGGCCCTTGACGAAGGCGATGTCGGAGGGGTTGATCGAGGCGAGGCTGACCTTGATCAGCACCTGCGTCGGTCCGGGTGTCGGCACCGCGATGTTGCCCGGCTCGAGATACGGCTCCATCGCCTCCAGCACACTGCCGCTCGGCGTCCTGGTGTAGCCGTCGCCGACCAGCAGCAGCGCCTTCATTTCGGAGGGGACGGCCATTGGAACACTCCGTGCTTGGACTGTCGGCATCGCCAGATGACGATGCCGGCGCTCAGACCTTTTCTTGCGTGTATTTCTTCAGCTCGGTGCGCGCCACCTGACGGCGATGCACGGCGTCCGGCCCGTCGGCAAGGCGCAAGGTCCGCAGATGCGTCCACGACCGCGCCAGCGGCGTGTCCTGGCTGATGCCTTGCGCGCCGAACATCTGCACCGCCTCGTCGGTGACCTTGAGCGCGACGCGGGGTGCCACCACCTTGATCTGGCTGATCCAGGGGGCTGCGGCGCGGGCGTCGCCCTGGTCGATCATCCACGCCGCCTTGAGGCAGAGCAGCCGGGCCATCTCGATCTCCATGCGGCATTCGGCGATGATGTCGAAATTGGCGCCGAGCTTTGCCAGCTTCTGGCCGAAGGCCTCGCGGCGCAAGGAACGCTGGCACAGCATCTCGAGCGCCATCTCGGCCTGGCCGATGGCGCGCATGCAATGGTGGATGCGGCCGGGACCGAGCCGCCCTTGCGCGATCTCGAACCCCCTGCCCTCGCCGAGGATCAGGTTCGATGTCGGTACCCGCACATTGTCGAAGCGAAGATGCATGTGGCCGTGCGGCGCGTCGTCATCGCCATAAACCTGCATGGCCCGGACCTTGGTCACACCCCTTGTGCCTGATGGCACCAGGATCATCGAATGACGGCGGTGCTGCGGCTCGTCATCGCCGCCGGTCCTGACCATGACGATGTAGATGGCGCAGCGCGGATCGCCGGCGCCCGAAGCCCACCATTTCTCGCCGTTGAGCACGTAGTCGTCGCCCTGGCGTTCGCAGCGCATGGCAATGTTGGTGGCATCGGACGACGCGACATCCGGCTCGGTCATCAGATAGGCCGAGCGGATCTTGCCCTCGATCAGCGGTTCCAGCCATTCTTTCTTGTGGTCGGCCGAGCCGTACCGTTCCAGCACCTCCATATTGCCGGTGTCGGGCGCCGAACAGTTGAAGGTCTCGGCGCCAAGATGCGCCTTGCCCATCTCCTCGGCCAGATAGGCATATTCGACGGTGGAAAGGCCGTAGCCGCGTTCCGAGCCGGTCAGCCAGAAATTCCACAGGCCGCGCTCCCTTGCGGTTTTCTTCAGCCCTTCGAGGATCTCGCTCTGGCGCGCACTGTAGACCCAGCGGTTGCCTGCCTTGCCCACCTCGCTCAGGAATTCCCTGTCGAGCGGCATGATCTCGTCGCGAACCATGGCCGCGACGCGCGCGTGGATCGGCTTCAGCCGCTCGGTCATGCCGAGATTCATCTCCGTCATCGGTCGCTAACCCTTCATGCATGCCAGGCATTTTGTCAGTGGCAAGGATGACCGTACTTCGGATAGCCTTGTCAACGCGAACTGTTTGCCCGCATGCCGAGCGCGGAGGATTGTGATGAGCTATCTGGACGAGCTGTTTTCGGTGGCCGGCAAGACCGCGCTGGTGACGGGTGCCGCGACCGGCATCGGTCGCATGGCGGCGACCGCGCTGGTGCAGGCCGGCGCCAGCGTGATGATCGCGTCGCGCAAGGGCGAGGATTGCATCCAGGTCGCCGAAGAGTTGAACGAGCTTGGTGCACCGGGCCGGGCCGAGGGCTTCGCCGGGGACGTTTCTAGCGAAGCCGGCATCGCTGCACTCGTCGCCGCGGTCAAGGCGCGGACCGGGAAACTGCATATTCTGGTCAACAATGCCGGCGTCTCCTGGGGTGCACCGTTGGAAAGCTTCCCCTACCATGCCTGGGCCAAGGTGTTCGGCGTCAACGTCACCGCGGTCTTCCATCTGACCCGCGAATTGCTGCCGCTGCTCGACGCTGCCGCCAGCGACGCCGATCCGGCCAGGGTGATCAATCTCGGTTCGGTGATGGGCACGCAGCCGCTGGCCGACGACGCCTATTCCTACACGGCCTCGAAGGCTGCGGTTCACCATCTGACGCGTACACTGGCGCTGGAGTTCGCCGCCCGCCGCATCACCGTCAACGCCTTTGCTCCCGGCCCTTTCCAGAGCCGGATGACCGCTTTCTTCACCGGCAGCGAGGAACAGGCCAAACATGTCGGCGGCCATGTTCCGATCGGCCGTATCGGCGCACCGGATGACATTGCCGGTGCAACGCTCTATTTGTGCAGCCGTGCAGGCAGCTATGTCACCGGCGCCATCCTGCCGATCGACGGCGGACAGTCGGTGCAGCATGGGCTGACCTTGTTCAAGGAATGACATTTTCCGGCCACAGAAGCCGGGGGTGAACTGGAGGACATGAGCGTGGAACCGATCAGTCTCGATGTGCTTCTGGCCAGTGTCGGCAAGGAGGTTGGCGTGTCGCCGTGGCGGGCGGTCACGCAACGCATGATCGATCAGTTCGCCGACGCCACCGACGACCACCAGTTCATCCACTGCGATCCGGAGCGGGCCATGCGCGAAACGCCGTTCGGCGGCACCATCGCGCACGGCTTCCTGTCGCTGTCGCTGTTGTCGGCGATGACTTTCGAGACCATGCCGCCGCTGGAAAACGGCAAGATGGGCGTCAACCACGGCTTCGATTCGCTGCGCTTCCTGGCGCCGGTGAAAACCGGCGCGCGCATCCGCACGCGGTTCGTGCTGGCCGACGTCAAGGTCAGGCCGTCGGGCTGGGTGCAGACCGCGCATGACGTGACGATCGAGATCGAGGGTTCGAAGAAGCCGGCACTGACCGCGCGCTGGCTGACGCTGACCTTGATCGAACGCCAGCCCGAGACGGCATGAGTGATCCCGTTCTCGACCAGGCAGCGCTTGCGCCTTACCTCGAGGCGAACATACCGGGCTTTTCCGGGCTTGCTGCAGTCGAGAAGTTCAAATCCGGCCAATCGAACCCGACCTACCTTTTGACGGCGGCAAGCGGCCGTTATGTGCTGCGCGCCAAGCCGCCGGGGCAATTGCTGAAATCGGCGCATCAGGTCGACCGCGAATTCAGGGTGATGAGCGCGCTTGCCGGCACCGCCGTGCCTGTGCCTGCCATGCTGCATCTGTCGGCGGAAGACTCGCCCATCGGCCGTATGTTCTACGTGATGGATTTCCTGGACGGCCGCATTTTCTGGGATCCGGCCCTGCCGGAGGCAGGCGACAACGAAGAACGCGCCGCCATCTACGATGCCATGAACGAAACCCTCGCGGCGCTGCACGAAATCGATGTCGGGACAGTGGGGCTCGGCGATTTCGGGCGGCCGGGCAATTATTTCGAGCGCCAGCTGGCGCGCTGGACGAGCCAGTACCATGCCTCGGAAACCGGCACCGTCGCCGACATGGACCGGCTGATTGCCTGGTTGGAAACGCATATGCCCGCCGATGACGGCCGGATCTCGCTGGTGCATGGCGACTACCGGCTGGACAATCTGATCTTCGCGCCGGACCGGCCAAAGGTGCTGGCGGTGCTCGATTGGGAATTGTCGACATCAGGCCACCCCTTCGCCGATATCGCCTATCAGTGCATGCAATGGCGGCTGCCGCACGCGTCGGGTTTTCGCGGCCTGGGCGGCATCAACCGCGCGGCGCTCGGGCTGCCCTCCGAAACGGACTACGTCGCCGCCTACTGCCGGCGGCGCGGGCTCACCGGTATCGGCAACTGGACGTTCTTCCTGGCCTTTTCCTTCTTCCGGCTGGCCGCGATCTGCCAAGGCGTCTACAAGCGGGCGCTGGACGGCAACGCCTCCAATCCGGAAAAAGCCCGGACCTATGGCGAGGCGGTGAAGCTGCTTTCGCGTCTTGCCGCGAAGCTGATCGACAAGGAGGCGTGATGGGCCGCTTTGACGGAGCAAAGGTGCTGATCACGGGTGCCGCCAACTTCGACAAGCGTCGGCACGATCCGAAGCATACCGCTTGGGAACCTCCCGCGCTCTTGTCCGTTTCCGTACAGCGTATATAATTTAGCAGACACCAACCAACCAAAGGCACCAGATCTTGCCGCCGAGCGTCCCGACACGCCGCGAGAAACAAAAGGCCGAACTGCGCTCCGAACTGGTCGAGGCCGCGCACAAGCTCGTCCAGGAGGAAGGCTATGAAGGCCTGACCATCCGCAAGCTGGCCAAGCGGGTCGGCTACGCCCCGATGTCGGTCTATTCCTACTTCGCCGACAAGCAGGACATCCTGTTCGCTCTGGCCGAGGATGCATTCGAGACGCTTGCCCGCCGCATCGAGGAGCATCCGTCCGACGATCCGATCGAGGCCTTGCAGGCGGTGATGACCGAATATGCCGCTTTCGGACTCGGCAATCCCAACGAATACCGCACCGTGTTCATGACCGAAAAGACCAAGCTGCCAGAAGGCTACAACGAAATGGAAGAGAGCAACCCTGCTATGAAGGTGCTGATCAGCAGGGTCGAGGCCTGCGTCGCCGCCGGCAAATTGCAGGGCGATCCGCGCGCCATCGCCACCATGCTGTGGGCGGTCGGCCACGGCACGATCTCGCTGCTCATCACCTTTCCGTTCTACCCCTTCGGCGACCCGCAGGCCTTCGTGAAGCGGATGTGCGATTTCACGCTTGCCACGCTCAGCACGCAAAACGTGCCGCCACTGACCGAGACACCGGTCAACTGCTGAACGCCGTTTCCTTTGGTTTGTGTATTCCCCTCCAGACCTGGGGGGTTTCTTGGTTAACAAAAAATTTATTGTACGCGTACGGTTTTCCTTGAACTTCGCGATCGACGGGCGTATATGTACAGTGCATCGTACATGTACGAGAGAAATTCACCCGTCGAAAACGGAGACTGACAATGAAAAAGATACTCCTCACCCTCGCCGCCGTGCTGGCACTTTCGGGCTCGGCCTTCGCCGCCAACACCACCCACCTCGTCAAGCATGCGCCGGTGGCGGCCTGCGTTGACACCAAGACCAACGTGAAGCTCGATTGCGCTTCGACCGGTTCGGTCGAGAAGAAGGGCGCCACGGAAAATACCGCTGAAGGCAGAGGTCCGCGCCTCGGCATCGACATCAATCCTTGGATCGTGCCGAGCTCGTTCTGATATTTGCAGGACATCACTTCTGGCCGGCACAAGCCGGTCAGGTGGAAACTTCAGCTGACCGAAACCGGCAGCTTCGCCGCTGAACTCTCGAAGGCCGCGTCAATCAGCTTCTGCATGTCGGCGGCACGCCGGAACGACGGATCGCCATTCCGGCCTGTATCCAGCGCATCGGCAAAGCGTCGCGCATTGCGCTTGACACTGGGCAGCGCCAGCGTTCGCCATTGCTGAAGATCGACATCGCCGCCGAGACAGGCCGACAGGTTAGATGCCTTGCCGTCGGTCTCGACCCTGATGGCGCCCTTGGTGCCGTGCAGGGCCAGCGACAAATCGTTGGCGTGGCCGGTCATGTAGCGGCTCGCCGCGATCGTGGCGAGCGCGCCGGAACTGAGCCGGGCCGTCATCGCCACGCTGTCATTGGCATCCAGCAGATAGTCGCCGATGCGCTCGCCCTCGGCCTTCGGAAACGTCACCAGATCGGCGTGGAGGCTGACGATGTCCTGATCGGCGCCATAGGTGGCGAAGTCCAGGATGTGGATGCCGACGTCGCCCAGCACGCCGGTTGAACCGTGCCGGCTGGACAAGCGCCACAGCCATTTGTCCTCGACCCGCCAGTCGCCCCATGACTGGCTGACCAGCCAGCTTTGCCGGTAGCTCGCCTCGACATGGCGCAGCTCGCCGATCTCGCCGGCCAGCACCATGCGCCGCGCTTCATGAATCGCCGGTGAGTTGCGATAGGTCAGGTTGACCATGTTGACCACCCCTGCAGCCTCGGCCGCTTCGGTCATATCAAGCGCGTCGGCGTGGTTCGGCGCCAGCGGCTTTTCGCAAAACACATGCTTTCCCTGGGCAAGCAGCGCCAGCGTCGTCGCCATATGCGCACCATCCGGCGTCGCGTTGATGGCGGCATCGAACTGACCCCAGGCGATCGCCGCCTCCAGGCTCTCGAAAGATTCGCCGATCTTGCTGACGGCGGCAAACGCTGCGGCGCGGCCGGGCATCTGGTCGACACAGGCGACGATGCTGCAGCCCGGGATCTCGGCAAACTCCTCGACATGATGCCCGGCGATACCGCCGGTGCCGAGCAGAAGAATTCGGTGCATTAGCCCCAAGCCCCAATCAACTCACGCCTTAAGCAATTCAGGCCCCGATCAGCTCAGGCCCGAATCAACTCAGGCCCTTGTCGCCGTCGGCATGCAGGCGCAGCCCCTTCTGCACGATCTTCTCCTTGGCCGCATCCGTCGGCACGTTCGGCGCGTTGGTGATGCCGGACCAGGCCGGCGCCGGGTTGTGCGCCCAATGGACGGCGTTGCGCAGCACCTGCTGCACGCCCTCATTGTGATAGATCGGATAGGTCTCGTGGCCGGGCGAGAAGTAGAAGATCCGTCCTGCACCGCGCTGGTAGGTCAGCCCGGATCGGAACACCTCACCACCCTCGTACCAGGAGACGAACACCGTCTCGAGCGGCTCCGGCACGGCGAACGGCTCGCCATACATTTCCGTCTCGCCGATCTCCAGGCACTCGCCGATGCCTTGCGCGATCGGGTGGCCGCGGTTGATCGCCCAGACGCGCTCGCGCTCGCCCGCCTCGCGCCATTTCAGCGAACAGGGCGTGCCCATCAGCCGCTTGAATATCTTCGAGTAGTGGCCGGAATGGAGCACGATCAGGCCCATCCCTTCCCAGACCCGCTTCTGCACCCGCTCGACGATATCGTCCTTGACCTCGCCATGCGCCGCGTGGCCCCACCACAAAAGCACGTCGGTGGCCGCCAGGCGCTTCTCGCTCAGGCCATGTTCGGGTTCCTGCAAGGTGGCGGTGGTCGCCTCGATGCCCTTGTCCTGGTTGAGGGCGGCGGCAATGGTGCCGTGCATCCCCAAGGGATAGAGGTCGCGCACGGCTTCATTGGTCTGCTCGTGGACGTTCTCGCCCCATACGATCGCTTTTGTCGGCATTTTCATCTCCCAAAGCGCTTTAAATAGCATGTCCAAGGGGATTGAGAAGGCCCGATGAGATCTTGCCCGATGGAAACTACGGCTTGCGCCTCTTGCGCCCGGGCACGGTCTTGGCCTTGCCTGGTTTTGCCGGAGCTCCAGGAATGGCCGTTCCAGTGATGGATATCGGATCGCTGGCCGGGAACGTGTCTTCGAGGCCTTCCTCGAGTTCGTCTTCGGCGCTCGGCGCTTCGTGCCGCTCGTGTTCGAGCGAGCGGACAGCCGATGTCTTTATGACCGGCGACTTCGGCGCGGAATTCGACGGCATCGGCATTCTCCCTCGGCGTGCGGATGCAGAACGAGCGTGCCCTGCAAAACGTTCCGAGTTCAGACCGCCGCGTCGCGCGATCCCTCGGACAGCAAAGTAAAGACATAGTCCGAGAAGGAACGCCAGCATTCGACCCGGAAGGCGTCGTTACCCGTGCGCAGCAGCACGATCTCGGTCTTGCCCAGGATGGTGCGCGACGCTGCTCCCACCGGGAAGGCGTCGAGCGACAGGTCCTGCGGGCAGCCCGCATTGATCGCCGCCGCCGCTCCGGCACCCATCACTGATATCGCGATGTTGCGATGCGAGACGCCGACCGCCGAATGCAGCGCGGATACTTTGGCGCAATCGGCGAGCGGATCGTTGTCGGCCTCATCGATGACCAGCCATTCGTCGGGGCCGAGCCACAGAGCGGTGCGCCCGCCGTTCGCGGCAGCGGTTTTCGGCTTGTTCGGCAAGGTCACGCCGAGCGCCTTTGAAAGCGCTGCGACCGAAGCCTCCGGCGCCCGTAATGAAACGCGCTCGGCCGGCGGCAGCACCTCGACCTTGACGCTGGCGGCAGTGGTGCTGCGCCCAGCCAGCGCCGGACGGCGTTCGACCGAAGGCGATGCGGCCGGAGCCGTCTTTCTTGCAGCGGCCTTAGCCATTGAGGCGCCCTCCCGTCTCGTCGAAGAACACCATGCCGGTAACCTCCACTTCGATCACCCCGTTCGGCATCGGCACATAGAGGGTCTCGCCCATCCGGTCGCGGCCGCCGGCGACCAGCGCCAGAGCGATCGAGCGGCCGCAATTTTCCGACCAGTAGCTCGAGGTGACATGGCCGATCATCTTCATCGGGATCGCCTGCTTCGGGTCCTCGACGATCTGCGCGCCCTCTTCCAGCACCACCTTGGGATCCCTGGTCTTCAGGCCGACCAATTGCTTGCGGCCCTTGGCGACCAGATCTGGCCGCGTCAGGCCGCGGATGCCGACGAAGTCCGGCTTCTTCTTGCCGACCGCCCAATCGAGGCCGGCGTCGTTCGGCGTTACCGTGCCGTCGGTGTCCTGGCCGACGATGATGTAGCCCTTTTCGGCGCGCAGCACGTGCATCGCCTCGGTGCCATAAGCAGCCGCACCATGCTTCTGGCCTTCGGCCCACAGCGCTTCCCAGACCGCCTGGCCATAGTCGGCCGGCACGTTCACCTCGAAGCCGCGCTCGCCGGTGAACGACATGCGGAACAGCCGCGTCGGCACGCCGCAGATCTTGCCTTCGCGCACCGACATGTGCGGCAGCGCCTCGTCCGACATGTCGATGCCTTCGAGCAGCGGCGCGATGATGTCGCGCGACTTGGGTCCCTGCACCGCGATAACAGCCCATTGCTCGGTGATCGAGGTCAGCCAGACATTGAGATGCGGGAACTCGGTCTGGAGATAGTCCTCCATATGGTTCATGACGCGCGGCGCGCCGCCGGTCGTCGTCGTCACGTGGAAACGGTCGGGGGCCAGCCTGCCGACGACGCCGTCATCATAGATGAACCCGTCCTCGCGCAGCATGATGCCGTAGCGGCAGCGGCCGGGCTGCAGCTTCTCCCATGGGTTGGTGTAGAGCAGTTCCATGAATTTGGCCGCGTCCGGCCCGACCACTTCGATCTTGCCCAGCGTCGAGGCATCGAACAGGCCAGCCGTCTTGCGCACGGCGACGCATTCGCGGTCGACCGCCGCGTGCATGTCCTCGCCCGCCTTGGGGAAATACCAGGCGCGCTTCCACTGGCCGACATCCTCGAACATGGCACCTTGCGCCTCGGCCCAGGGATGGATCGCGGTTCTGCGTGTCGGGTCGAACAGCGGACCTCGCGCATGGCTGACGATCGCGCCGAAGGTGACCGGCGTATAGGGCGCCCGGAACGTGGTCAGGCCGACTTCCGGGATCGGCTTGCCCAGCGTCTCGGCGGCAATCGCCAAGCCGTGCATGTTGGAGGTTTTGCCCTGGTCGGTCGCCATGCCGTTGGTGGTGAAGCGCTTGACGTGCTCGATCGAGCGCATGCCTTCGTGCACCGCCTGGCGGATGTCCTTGGCGGTGACGTCGTTCTGGAAATCGACGAAGGCCTTCACCGTCGTATCCGACCCGGCGCCGGGCGCTGCACCCAGCATGCCGCGCGACCAGCTCTCCGAGGCGTCTACCTTCGGCTTGCTGCCCTTGGCGGTTTTGGCACCCGCATCCCTGGCCGCCTTGGCGCCTGCCGCATAGGCCTCATCGACCGTCGCAGACAGCCCGTCGGTGCCGTTGCAGGCGCCGACCGAGACGCAGTCCTGCGCATAGATGCCCGGCACGAAGCGCTTGGTCTCGTCGTTGAAGGCGACCTTTCCGCGCGACTGCGAGAACAGATGCACCGACGGCGTCCAGCCGGCCGACATCAGTATCGCATCGACCGCGATGGTGCGTTCGCCGCCGCCATTCTTCGGCTGCACGGTCATCGACGAGACCCTGAGCTTGCCGCCGGCGCGGATCACCGCGCGGCCGAAATTGACCTCGATGCCGAGCGCCCTCGCCTCGTCGATCACCGGTCCGGTCGGATTGTCGCGCAGATCGACGATCGCCGCCACGTTGACGCCGGCTTTCTTCAGGTCGATCGCCGCTGCATAGGCGGAATCATTGGCGGTGTAGACGCCGACATTCCTGCCGACGGCGACGCCATAGTGGTTGAGATAGGTGCGCGCGGCACCCGCCAGCATGATGCCGGGCCGGTCATTGTCGGCAAACACCATGTGGCGCTCGATCGCACCGGAGGCCAGCACCACGCGCTTGGCCCGGACCTGCCAAAGCCGCTCGCGCGCCAGATCGTGGCCGGGGGTCCTCAGATGTTCGCTGACACGCTCGACCAGCCCGATAAAATTCTGCGCATAGTAGCCGAACGCCGTCGTGCGCGACAGCACGCGGACATTGTCCATCGCGGCGAGCTTCGCCACGGCAGCTTGCGCCCAGGCAAAACCGTCCTGGCCGTCGATCTTCGCGCCGCTCTCGAAACGCAGGCTGCCGCCGAACTCGGCCTGCTCGTCGGCGAGGATGACGCGCACGCCGGTCTCGGCCGCCGCAAGCGCTGCCGCGATGCCTGCCGCACCGCCGCCCAGCACCAGCACGTCGCAATGCGCATAGCGCGATGAATAATGGTCGGGATCCGGCTGGTCCGGGGAAACGCCAAGACCGGCCGCGGCGCGGATCTTTGGCTCATAGAGCGTCTTCCACGCCGCTTTCGGCCACATGAAGGTCTTGTAGTAGAAGCCGGCCGAAAGCAGCGGCGAGGCGATATCGCTGACCGCACCGAGGTCGAAGGACAGTGACGGCCAGCGGTTCTGCGACTGCGCATCAAGCCCATCATAGAGCTCCTGCACGGTCGCCCGCACGTTCGGCGTCTTGCGTGCCGCGTCGCGCCTGATTTCGACCAGGGCGTTCGGCTCCTCGGCGCCCGCCGACAGGATGCCGCGCGGACGGTGGTACTTGAACGAACGGCCGACGAGATGGACGCCATTGGCGAGCAGCGCCGAGGCCAGCGTGTCGCCCTCGATGCCGGCATAGGACTGGCCATCGAAGCTGAACCGCGCGGTCTTGGCTTGGCTGAAGCGGCCAGCGCAGGGAATGCGGAACGCGCCGCTCATTTGGCAACCACTTCGTTGGAGTTTTTCGGCAGCTTGGTGGGTTTGGGCTCGCCGGCCTTGTAGGTCATGACGAATTTGTCGGTGACGGTGTCGCGTACGGCATTGAAGAAGCGCGCACAGCCATGCATGTGCCGCCAGCGCTCATAAATGATGCCCTTGGGGTTGGAGCGGATGAAGAAGAACTTTTCAAAATCGTCGTCGCTCTCGCCGGCCATATTGGCCGAGCGCGCGATGTGCGCCTCGCCAGCGTTGCGGAACTCGAGTTCCGGACGCTCTTCCTCGCAATAGGGGCAGCGGATGAGAAGCATTGTCCTGGTTCCTACAATTCGCCGTGGCCGACGTGGGCGCCCGCCGGTTGATCGCAAAGCTTCTGTCCCAAGGTCGCGAACGGTGCGACGAGCCGGATGCGCTCTTCCACGCTTGCAGCGGGACGAAACAGATCGCGGGACGCCATGTTGCCGAGGGTGAGCTGCATCGGATCGGTGGTGACGATGACTTGACGCGGCTGGAATGTCTCGGCCTCGTCGAGTCCTTCGGGTCGTCCCTCGAAGAACATCACCACTCTCTGGCCGCCACTCCAGACGCAGGCCAGCGTGCCGTCATCGACCGAAAACGGCCAGACGGTTTCGTTGCCGGTGCGGCTGATCGGCTGCGTGCGCACTTCGTCCGGCGAGGGAAAATGGAACATGCCCCGTTCCCCCGCCAGCACTTGTTCCCCCGCCAGCATCAGCGGCATCGCGACAGCCATCTGCGCCATCATCAGTGCGCCACCGCCGCCGCCGCCGCCTCGTCGATGAGCCGTCCGGTGCGGAAGCGCTCGATGGTGAAGGGCGCGTTGATCGGATGCGGATCGTCCCTGGCGATCGTATGGGCAAAGACATGGCCCGATCCCGGCGTCGCCTTGAAGCCGCCCGTGCCCCAGCCGCAATTGACATAGAGGCCGGGCACCGGCGTCTTGGCCAGGATCGGCGAGCGGTCGGGCGTGACGTCGACGATGCCGCCCCACGAGCGCAGCATCTTCATGCGCGTGAAGATCGGGAACATCTCGCAGATGGCGTCGAGCGTATGCTGCAATATGTGCAAGCCGCCGGTCTGCGAGTAGGAGACATACTGGTCGGTGCCGGCGCCGATCACCAGCTCGCCCTTGTCGGACTGCGAGATATAGGCGTGCACCGTGTTCGACATCACCACGCAGGGAACCACCGGCTTGACCGGTTCCGACACCAGCGCTTGCAGCGGATAGCTTTCCAGCGGCATGCGCACGCCGGCCATGTTCATGATGACGGAGGAATGGCCGGCGGCAACGACGCCCACCTTCTTGGCGCCGATGAAGCCGCGCGTCGTGTCGACGCCCATCACCGCGCCATTGGCCGCCCGCTTGACCCCGGTAACCTCGCAATTCTGGATAATGTGGACGCCGCGCGCCGAGGCGCCGCGCGCATAGCCCCAGGCAACGGCGTCATGACGGGCCGTGCCGCCGCGCCGCTGCAGCGACGCACCGACCACCGGATAGCGCGCCTCCTTGGAGGTGTTGAGCGGTGGGCAGAATTCCTTCGCCTGCTCCGGCGTCAGCCACTCATTGTCGATGCCGTTCAGCCGGTTGGCGTGAACGTGACGCTTCAGCACCTGCACGTCGTGCACATTGTGCGCGAGCATCATGACGCCCCGCGCCGAATACATGACGTTGTAATTGAGCTCCTGGCTGAGCCCGTCCCACAGCTTCAGCGCGTGGTCGTAGATGCCGGCGCTCTCGTCATAGAGATAGTTGGAGCGGATGATGGTGGTGTTGCGGCCGGTGTTGCCGCCGCCGAGCCAGCCCTTTTCCAGCACCGCGACATTGGTGATGCCGTGCACCGTGGCGAGGTAATAGGCGGTGGCCAGGCCATGGCCGCCGGCGCCGACGATGATGACGTCGTATTCTTTCCTGGGCTCAGGCGAGGACCACTGTTCCTCCCAGCCCTTGTGGCCGCGCATGGCTTCCCGGGCGATGGCGAATACCGAATATTTCTTCAACGTCCCAACCTCGCCCCAAAAAGGCTTCGCGAATGGCGGCCGGCGTTCGTTCGGTCCCGGCGCGCGAGGTGTATCACTAGCGAAACAGCGCTTCCACCCTTGCGCTGTTTGCGACGGCGCTTGCCGTTTTGCGCCGTGGTGAAAAAGACGCATCTGGTGCGTCGGCGCTTTCCAGCATCTTGGCACGTATCGGGTGGCTCGCCTTGCCTCGATCTGCGACCAAGCACCCCAACTGCCGGTCAGGCCGGCGCGAAGAAAAGGATGCAGAAATGTTCGCACTCGTAAACAAGATCGCCATCGTCACCGGCGCCAGTTCCGGCATCGGCCGGGCCTCGGCAAAACTCTTTGCCGAGGAAGGCGCCAAGGTCATCGTCGCCGCCCGCCGTCAGGCCGAGCTCGATACGCTCGTCGCCGAGATAGAAGACAATGATGGCGCGGCCATCGCGCTTGCCGGCGATGTCAGGGACGAAGCCTATGCAAAGGCCCTTGTCGATCTGGCGGTCGAAAAGTTCGGCGGGCTCGACATCGCCTTCAACAATGCCGGCGCCGTTGGCCGGATGGGGCCGATTTCGGACCTGCCGCTGGAGGGATGGCGCGAGACGCTCGACACCAACCTCACCAGCGCGTTTCTCGGCGCCAAATACCAGGTGCCGGCAATGATCGAGCGCGGCGGCGGTTCGCTGATCTTCACCTCCACCTTCGTTGGTCACACAGTCGGCATGCCCGGCATGACTAGTTATGCCGCGAGCAAGGCCGGCCTGATCGGACTGACACAGGTGCTGGCCGCCGAATACGGCCCGAAAGGCGTGCGGGTCAACGCGCTGCTGCCCGGCGGCACCGACACACCGGCGGCAACCTTCAAGACCCCGGAATCACGGGTTTTCGTCGAAGGCCTGCATGCTTTGAAGCGTATCGCGATGCCGGAGGAGATCGCCCGCTCGGCACTTTATCTCGCCTCCGACGCCTCGAGCTTCACCACCGGAGCGGCTCTGTTTGCCGATGGCGGCGTGTCGATCAACCGGACGTGAAGATTCCAGCGGCGGGATGCATGCTCATAACCGCCAGGCAAACGGCCGCTCTTGATTTTACGCCGCGATTTGGCGATTCCGTTTATGTCCAAAAGCGGGTCTGGAACCATGATGCTGATCAGAACCTATGTGACTGCGAGTGCGATCGAAGGTGTCGGCGTGTTCGCCGCGGAGCCGATCAGGAAAGGCGCTTCGATCTGGCGGCTCGATCCGGATTTCGACCGGCTGATCCCCATGGACAAATACGAGACGGCACCCCCGCATCTCAGGGAGCTGCTCGACCGCTATGCCTATCCGAGCCCGGACCGGCCAGGTTTCCTGGTCTATGAAGTCGACAATGGCCGCTTCATGAACCATTCCAGCAATCCGAATACGGATTTTTCGCAATATGGCGGGGCCACCGCGACCCGCGACATCGCCGTGGGCGAGGAGATCACCTGCGACTACGGCGAGTTCTTCGAGGATTTCGAGCTGCTGCACCTCGCGACGGCCTAGTCGGCTCCTTATATCAAGGCAAACAGACGGCGGCTGGCCCCGCAAATTCATTTCCGCTGTGGACAGCGCGGCATGATTCTGCTATCAGCCGCCACAATTCGTGGTGTAAACCGCCGCGGAGGCTAGTGGCTATGGCCGCTTGCCTGTTGATATCAAACCCGAAAGACAGGATTGCCCGTGCAGGTACTCGTCCGCGACAATAACGTTGATCAGGCGCTTCGCGCTCTCAAGAAGAAGATGCAGCGCGAAGGCATTTTCCGTGAAATGAAGATGCGCGGTCACTACGAGAAGCCGTCCGAGAAGCGCGCCCGCGAAAAGGCTGAAGCCGTTCGCCGCGCCCGCAAGCTGGCCCGCAAGCGCGCCCAGCGCGAAGGCCTGCTGCCGATGACGCCGCGCCCGGTCGCTGCTGGCGCCGCCGGCGGTGCAGGTGGCGCTCCGCGTCCGCCGCGGTTCTAACGCCAATTTTTCGTCCTTTTCGAAGGATATCAGAGGTGGCGCGATGTGGAATCGCCGCCACCTTTTTGTTTGATGTGACCGGTCCGGAGGGGGAGCCGGACCTGAACGACGCGGCTTGAAGTGAGGACAGGGCAGACATGAACGCAACAAGCGTGGAGCGCGGGACCGCATTGCGTGGTTTCGCCCTGACAGCAGCCCTGCTCTCCGGACTGGCGCTTGCCGGCTGCCAAACGGCAGGCCCGACCGGTGAATTCAACAACATCGACAAGGCGCAAGGGTCGAGCGAGAACATTTCCTCGCTGTCGGGGGTCATCCAGCGCAATCCCCAGGATCCCGAAGGCTACAATGTGCGCGGCTCGGCCTATGGCCGTGGCGGTCAGTACCAGGCGGCGCTCAAGGATTTCAATCAAGCCATCCAGCTCAATCCGAATTTCTTCCAGGCCTATTCGAATCGCGCGCTCATCCAGCGCTTCCTCGGCAACCAGGAAGCCGCGCTGGCGGACTACAACCGTTCGATCCAGATCAACTCGAACTATGACGCCGCCTATATCGGCCGCGGCAATCTCTACCGCAAGGCGGGTCGCACCCAGGACGCCTTCAACGACTTTCAGAAGGCGATCCAGCTCGATACGACCGACGCGCGCGCCTACCACAATCGAGGCCTGATCTATCAGAGCCAGGGCCAGCACAAATTCGCCATCGAGGACTTCTCGACCGCCATCTCGCTGGCGCCGGACGCCGCCGAACCCTACAATGGCCGCGGCCTCTCCTATCTGGCGACCAACGACGAAGACAATGCCTTCTCCGATTTCAACATGGCGATCAAGCTCGACGGCAGGAATGCCGAGGCCTGGTCCAACCAGGCGCTGATCTATGAGCGGCGCGGCGACAAGGCGAAGGCCGCGAAATCCTATAAGGAAGCCGTTCGCCTCGACCCTACCTACCAGCCGGCCAAGGATGGCCTCGCCCGCGTCAGCTGATCTCGGTTTCGGCTTCCCATACAAATCCGCATGACATCCAAGTGCCGCGGGATTCTTTGCGTGTCCGAAAGGACGCACTTCGCAACCGCGCATTAACCCCGGCAGGAGGCTTTCGGCCCCTGCCTTGATCGCGCCAAGTTTTCGGCGGAACGGTCTACCCACCCAAGCCGTTGTTGAAAGTATTTTGCGAAAGGACCCTCCCATGATCAAGAAACTCGCCTGCGCCGCTGCCCTCGCCACGACGATGTTCGCGGTGGCTCCGGCCAGCGCCGGCAAGCTGCAACTCGGCACGCTCGATTGCACCATCGACGGCGGCACCGCTTATATCGTCGCTTCCAACAAGGGCGTGTCCTGTGTCTTCCGGCCTCATCATCACGGGCCGTCCGAGGTTTACACAGGCGTCATTTCCAAGATCGGCCTCGATGTCGGCCAGACGCATCAGGGCCAGCTCGTCTGGGCCGTGCTGGCTGCGGCCCGGGACAGTGACGGAGGCGATCTCGCCGGCAGCTACTACGGTGTCAACGCCGAAGCGAGCGTGGTGACCGGCGGCGGCGCCAATCTGCTGGTTGGCGGCCTGGACAGCGCCTTCATGCTGGAGCCGCTCAGCGTCCAGGCGCAGACCGGCGTCAACCTTGCCGTGGCCGTGACCTCGCTCCAGTTGATCCATTCATTCAAGTGATTGCATGGAGCCGTGCGCTCCATGCCCCTCACTCCGCGGCGCGGAACCAGATAGGATGGTTCCGCGCCGTTTGATTTTGGAGGGGAACCATCATGCTGAAGACAGCCATAGCTGCCGCCATGTTCACCACGCTATCCGGAGCGGTGCAGGCGCAGGACCGAGGCATGGAAGTCGGTACGCTTGACTGCGCCATAGGCGGCGGCACCGGCTTCATCTTCGGCTCGAGCAAGGATCTGAGCTGCACCTTTAACCCCGCCGACAAAAGCTTCGCGCCGGAAGCCTATTTCGGCGCTGTCAACAAATACGGCCTCGACATCGGCACGACGAAGCAGACGGTCATGCAGTGGATCGTGCTGACGCCGCTGAAGAACATCTATGCGCCGGGTGCGCTGGCCGGCGACTACATCGGCGCCAGCGCGGAGGTGACGGCCGCCGTCGGCGCCGGCGCCAATCTGCTGGTCGGCGGCTCCTCTCAGGCCTTCACCTTGCAGCCGCTCAGCTTGCAGACGCAGACCGGCATGAACCTCGCGATCGGCGTCAGCCAATTCCAGCTGCGCAGCACCGAGAACTGATCGCGCAACGAACCCGCAACCGGAAAGGCTGCCGCGCGAACGATCTTCAAAAAAACCGCTTGAGCTCAACCCCGGTTGAGGTTTTACAAACCTGCCCCGAACGCCACAACGCCTCGATCCGGCGCTGTCGATTCGCATGGTCCTGCCGGAAACCCGTACTGGCTTCTGGCGTGCTGCGCTGGCGTCGAGATATGCAAGACAGGGGTGGAAATGACCGAGATCAGCACGAACAGGGTCGACTGGCGCTTATTGTGGGCAAGCGGCGACCTGGCGCGCTTCTGCTTCATCAGCCTCGGCATCCTGCTGCACGCCACCAACGAGACGATGGTGGCAACGGTGATGCCGGCCATGGTCGGCGAACTGGCGGGCGTACAGCTCGTCGGCTGGTCGCTGGCGATCTACGAACTCGGCGCCATCGTTGCCGGCGCAGCCGCCGGACGACTGGTGAGTTATGTCCCCTTGCGCACCAACATGGTGGTCGCCGCGCTGCTCTACGCAGCAGGCGCGCTGATATGCGCCACCTCGCCTTCCATGCCACTGTTCCTCGCCGGCCGCCTGATCGAAGGACTTGGCGGCGGTGCGCTGGTGTCGCTGGCCTTCGTCTCGGTCGAACGACTGTTCTCGCGCGCCATCTGGCCGCAGCTTTTCGGCATCATGTCGGCGATCTGGGGCGTCGCCGCCTTCAGCGGACCATTGCTCGGCGCGATCATGACCGAGCTGTTGTCATGGCGCTGGGCCTTCGGCATCTTTACTCTCGGCGGCACTGCCATGGCGCTGGCAAGCTTCATCGTGCTCGACACGCCGCAGGCGACGAAACCCAAGACGAGCACGGGCAAGGCGCCGCCCTTCCCGTTCGCGGCCCTTGGCTGCCTTGCCGTCGCCGTGGTGTTGATTGCCTCGGCCGGCGTCGACATCGCCTTGCTGCGCTCTTCGCTGCTGATGGCCTTCGGCCTGATAGGCCTGGTGCTGTTCTTCACCATCGACGCGCTGAAGCCGCGTTCGCGGCTGTTTCCGGCGCGGCTGTTCTCGTGGCGCACGCCGGTCGGCGCCGGCATGACCATGGCTGCCGCCTTTTCGGTGGCGACCTGTTCCTTCGGCGTCTACGGGCCGCTGTTGCTGACCAGTCTTCACGACATTCCGCTGCTGACCACCGGCTACATCATCGCCGCCGAATCGATCGCCTGGTCGATCCTGTCGATCCTGGTCGCCAACGCGCCGCCGCAGCGCGAGCGGCTGATCATCGTCGGCGGCGCGGTGATGATCGCGGCCGGCATCGCAGGCTTTGCGTATGCGATACCGCTGGGCTCCATTCCGCTGATCCTGATCTGCGCCCTGCTGCAAGGCGGCGGCTTCGGCGTGGCCTGGCCCTTCCTCACGCGCGTCATCGTGGCCTCCGCGCCGGAGGGCGAGCAGACCATCGCCTCGGCGGCGGTGCCGACCATGCAGCGCATCGGCTATGCCGTGGGCGCCGCACTCGCCGGCATCGTCGCCAACGCCAGCGGCTTTTCGCAAGGTCTGAACCACGACGCGGCGGCGAATGTCGCGTCGTGGTTGTTTCTTGCCTTCGTGCCGCTCGGCATTGTCGGCTGCCTCGCGGCCTTGCGGGTTTCCAGACCGCTTGGCCAGCCACGGGAAGCTATCGGCTAAAACCTGGCCTGCTCACTCGACCTCGCGCAGGCGGTAGCCGACGCCGGTCTCGGTGGTGATGTAGCGCGGCTGGTCGGGGCTCTTCTCGATCTTCTGCCTGAGCTGCCGCACATAGACCCTGAGATACTGCACGTCGGTCGAGTCGCCCCAGACCTGCTTCAACAGGAAATGATGGGTCAGCACCTTGCCGGCGTGCTGCACCAGCATGCGCAGGATGTCGTATTCCTTCGGCGAGAGCTTTACCTCCTTGCCCTCGACCTTGACGATGCGCCTGACCAGGTCGACGCTGAGATCGCCGGTCTGGAAAATCGGCTTCTCGCCCTGCTGCTGGAACTTGTGGCGAAGCGCCACCCGAATGCGGGCGACCAGCTCGTTCATGCCGAAGGGTTTGGTGACATAGTCGTCGGCGCCGAGTTCCAGGGCCTGGACGATACCGGCCTCGTCGGTCCGGCTGGACAGGATGACCACTGGAATGTCGAGACCATCGTCGCGCCATTTGCGCAGCAGCTCATGGCCGCTCATGCCGGGCAGCCCAAGGTCGAGCAGGACGAGGTCCGGCTTCTCCGCCTCCATCAGCTCGATCGCCACCTTCGCGTTCGGCGCCTCGCTGACCGCATAACCTTGGCTGCCGAGCCCGACGCGCAGCAGCTTGCGGATCGGCGGCTCGTCATCGACGACCAATATCCTGACGTTCGAGTTTGTCATGCCAGGTCACCCACATCGTGGTCGTCGGTATTCGAAGCGTCGAAATTGGGCGGATTTGCCGGCCTGGGCATTTTGATGGTGAACACCGCGCCCGAACCGTCGGTCCGGTTTGCCGCCATGATCGTGCCACCCATCGCTTCGACGAAGCCGCGGCAGATCGACAGGCCGAGCCCCGTACCGGCGCGGATCTGGTCGCCCTTGCGCACTCGATAGAACGTGTCGAAAATCCGTTCCAGATCGCCGGGAGGAATGCCTGGCCCTTCATCCATGATTTGCAGCAGGACGGAGCCATTGTCGGTCCAACCCTGCATGCGAATCGTCGAGCCTGCCGGGGCATATTTCGCCGCATTGTCGAGAAGATTGAACAACGCTTGCTCGAACAGCACCGGGTCGACCTTCAACATCGGCAAATCCTTGGGGATGTCGGTCTCGATCTTGTGCTCGCCAATGATTTTCCTGGCCCTTTGCAAGGCGGAGCCGACGATGTCGCCGACATAGTGAAAGGCGTAGTTCGGCTCCATCGCGCCGGACTCGATCTTGGTCATGTCGAGCAGATTGGCGATGAAGCGGTTCAACCGCTCGGATTCGTCCAGCACCGTCGACAGCAGTTCGGCCCGGTCCGGTTCGGGAAGCGCGACTGAAAAATCCCGCAGCGTGCCAGCCGCGCCCATGATGGCAGCGAGCGGCGTTTTCAGATCATGGGAAATGGAGGTGAGCAGCGCCGAGCGCAGCCTGTCCGCCTCGGCCGCGAGCTTGGCACGGTCGACGTCAGCAACCAATTGAATACGTTCGATGGCGACCGCCGCCTGGTCGGCCAGTGCGTCAAGCAGCCGCTGCTGCTCGGGCGTCAGCAGCGGACCCTGCTTGTCGTTGTCCAGGCCGACGACCCCGATGGCCGTGCGCCCCGTCCGCAAGGGCAAATAGAGGCGCTTGGCGCCTGGAAGCGTGTCGGCGCCGCGACCCGCGGCACGATTGTGCTCCCAGGCCCAGCGGGCGGCGGCGATGTCGGCTTCGGCCAGCGTGTCGTCGGGCGGATAGCCGGCCTTGACGGTGATGGTCCCGTCTTCCGGCAAAAGCAGCACCACCCGCAGCTTCAGCATCGAGGCGATCTGGAAGGCCGTGGCCCAAAGGACGTCGTCGAGCGTGCCGGCGCCGGCGAGCTTCTTTGAAAAGAGGTAGATGTCTTCCGTGGCCCGCGCCCGCGAGCGGGCGGCGACCGCCTGGCGCTGCACGCGCGCCGTCAGATTGCTGGCGATGACCGCAACGACGAGAAAGACGCCAAGCGCGACGATGCTCTCCGGATCCCGGATCGTCAGCGTATAACGAGGCTCCAGGAAGAAATAATTGAAAGCAAGGGCGCTGGCGAAACAAGCGTACAGAGCCGGCCACAGACCGCCGGTTACCGCCGATGCCAGTACGCCGATGAGAAGAATGATCGCCAGGTTGCGAACGTCGAGAAACTGGTCGAGAACGACGGCGAAGGCGAGCGAACCGATGACAAAGGCCGTGGCCTTGAGATAGGGCCAGATCTCGAACTGCCACTGCTCGTCCGCCGCCTTGACACTCCTCGACGTCACCTCGGCGTTGCGTTCGGTTCCTGAAATGACATGGACGCTGATGTCACCGGCGTTGCGGATGAGATCGTAGGTGAGCGAGCCTTCGATCAATTCCCGCCAGCGCGACCGGGTCGGCCTGCCGACCACGATATGGGTGAAATTGTTCGCCGTCGCATGGCGAACAATGTCCTGCGCGATGTTCTGACCGGGAATGGTGGTCACCTCGGCGCCGAGCTGTTCGGCAAGCCGCAGGTTCGTAGCGAGCCGATCCTTGTCCGCTTCGGGCATGCTGGCCGAGCGAGGGCTGTCGACATGCAGCGCCGTCCACGGGGCACGGAGCCGGTCGGCCAACCTGCGCGCGTAGCGAATACGCGCCGCCCCGCCCGGACGCGCGTCGACGCAGACGAGTACCCTTTCCCCCGCAGCCCACGGTCCAGGAATGGCGTGGGCCTGCATATGGATCAGCAACTGGTCGTCGACGCGCTGCGCGGTGCGGCGCAGCGCCAGCTCCCTGAGCGCCGTCAGATTGCCCGGCGAGAAATAGTTCTCGATCGCGCGCTGCGCGGTGTTGGGGAAATAGACCTTGCCTTCCTCGAGCCGCTTGATCAGGTCGTCGGGAGTGAGATCGATGATCTCGACATCGTCGGCCTGGTCGATGATGGAATCGGGAACCGTCTCGCGAACCCTGACCTTGGTGATCTGGGCGACAACGTCGTTCAGGCTTTCGACATGCTGGATGTTGAGCGTCGTGTAGACGTCGATGCCGTGCGTCAGGATTTCCTGGACGTCGAGATAGCGCTTGGGATGGCGGCTGCCGGGCGCATTGGTGTGGGCGAGTTCGTCGACAAGAACCAGCGCCGGGCGCCGGGCGAGGATGGCGTCGATGTCCATCTCGTCGAGGATGCGCCCCTTGTAGTCGACCTTGCGGCGGGCAATGACCTCATAACCCTCGACCAGGGCCAGTGTCTCCTTGCGCCCATGCGTCTCGACGACACCGATCACCACATCCACGCCGTCGGTCAGCCTGGCGCGGCCCGACATCAGCATCTCATAGGTCTTGCCTACGCCGGGAGCGGCACCCAGGAATATCCGCAGCCGGCCGCGACCTTCCCGCTCGGCATGGTCAAGCAGTGCGTCGGGAGAAGGTCTGGCGTCGTTGTTTCTGTCGTCCGGCATCGGGACCGATCATGGATGGCGCCGGAGATACTGTCGATCCCCAGCCCGCACCATTCACTGTTTCGCGGCGTCCAGCGCAAGGTTGAGACCGAGCACATTGACCACCGGTTCGCCCATGAAGCCGAGTTCCCTGCCCTCGACCTGACTGTCGACAAGCGCCTTGACCTTGGCTTCATCGATCCCCCTGGCCTTGGCCACCCTGGCGACCTGGAAGTAGGCTGCTTCGGGACTGATATCGGGATCGAGGCCACTGCCGGACGTCGTCACCAGGTCCATCGGGACGGGCTGGTTCGGATTCTCCGCCTTCAGTCTTTCCGCATCGCCCTTGATGCGGTCGATCAGCTTGGGATTGGTCGGGCCGAGATTGCTGCCGCTCGAGGCGGCGGCGTTGTAGCCGTCGCCGGCGGCCGAGGGGCGGCCATGGAAATACTTGTCGCTGGCAAAGCCCTGGCCGATCAGTTCGGAGCCGATAACCTTGCCATCCTTCTCGATCAGACTGCCATTGGCCTGGCGCGGGAAGATCGCCTGGGCGATGCCGGTCATGCCGATCGGATAGATCAGGCCGGTCAGGACCGTGAAGAAGACGATCATGATGATCGCGGGTCTTATCTGGGTGAGCATGGAGATGTTCCTCAAAGCAATTCCAGGAAAAGTGTGAAGCGGTTTTCCGTCCGGAATTGCGTTAAAACAAAGAGTTAAGCGAGGCCAAGCGCGGTGACGATCATGTCGATCGCCTTGATGCCGACGAACGGCACGATGAGGCCGCCGAGGCCGTAGACGAGAAGATTGCGGCTGAGCAGCGCGCCGGCGCCGATGGCGCGGTATTTGACGCCCTTCAGCGACAGCGGGATCAGCGCGATGATGATCAGTGCGTTGAAGATGATGGCCGACAGGATGGCGCTTTGCGGCGTCGCCAGATGCATGACGTTGAGTGCCTGCAGCGGGCCGGTCGTTTGTCCCGGTGCGACGTAGAAGACGGCGAACATCGCCGGAATGATGGCGAAATACTTGGCCACGTCGTTGGCGATCGAGAAGGTCGTCAGCGAGCCCCGCGTCATCAAGAGCGCCTTGCCGATCTCGACGATCTCGATGAGCTTGGTCGGATCGCTATCGAGATCGATCATGTTGCCGGCTTCGCGCGCTGCGACCGTGCCGGTGTTCATGGCGACACCGACATCGGCTTGTGCGAGGGCTGGCGCATCGTTGGTGCCGTCGCCGCACATGGCCACCAGCTTGCCCTTGGCCTGTTCGTCGCGGATCAGCTTCAGCTTGTCCTCCGGTGTGGCCTGCGCGAGGAAGTCGTCGACGCCGGCTTCCGCGGCGATCGCCGCCGCCGTCATCGGATTGTCACCGGTGATCATCACCGTGCGGATGCCCATGCGGCGCAGTTCGGTGAAACGCTCGCTGATGCCGCCCTTGACGATGTCCTTGAGGTGGACGACGCCGAGCAGGCGCCCGTCGCGTTCGACCGCCAGCGGCGTGCCGCCGGACTTGGCGATCTCGTCGGCGATGGACTGGAGATCGCGGATGGATTCGCTGCTTGGGCGCGTGCCATGGGCGGCGGCTGCCGACTGGTTGACATGGGCAAGCACGGAATCGACGGCGCCCTTGCGCACCGATGAACCATCGATGTCGACGCCGCTCATACGGGTCTGCGCTGTGAAGGGCACGAAAGTGGCGTGCAGCGTTGCCATGTCGCGGGCGCGGATGGCGTATTTCTCCTTGGCCAGAACGACGATGGAGCGGCCTTCCGGCGTCTCGTCAGCGAGCGAGGCAAGCTGGGCCGCGTCGGCCAGTTCCTGTTCGGTGACGCCCTTGACCGGGCGAAACTGCGTCGCCTGGCGGTTGCCTAGTGTGATCGTGCCGGTCTTGTCGAGCAGCAGCGTGTCGACGTCGCCTGCGGCTTCCACGGCGCGACCCGACATGGCCAGCACGTTGAATCGCACCAGACGGTCCATACCGGCGATGCCGATGGCCGAAAGCAGCGCGCCGATCGTGGTCGGGATCAAGGTGACGAACAGCGCCACCAGAACGGTCACCGAGATATAGCCGCCCGAGTAGGAGGCAAAACTCGGGATCGTCGCGGTGGCCAGCACGAAGATCAGCGTCATGCCGACGAGCAGGATGTTGAGCGCGATCTCGTTCGGCGTCTTCTGGCGCTCGGCACCTTCGACCAGTGAGATCATGCGGTCGAGGAAGGTATGGCCGGAGGCGGCGGTGATGCGGACGCGGACCCAGTCGGACAGCACCTGGGTGCCACCGGTGACCGCCGAACGGTCGCCACCGGATTCGCGAATGACCGGCGCGGATTCGCCCGTGATCGCAGCCTCGTTGACCGAAGCAACGCCTTCGATCACTTCGCCGTCGGACGGGATGATGTCGCCGGCCTCGACCAGCACGGCATCGCCGACCTTGAGGCTGGTGCCGGGCACGAGTTTGTATTTGGTGCGGTCTTCACCGCTCAAAAGCTTGGCCTGGGTCTCTGTGCGTGCCTTGCGCAGCGAATCCGCCTGCGCTTTGCCGCGGCCTTCTGCGACCGCTTCGGCGAAGTTGGCGAACAGCACGGTAAACCAAAGCCAGATGATGATCTGCAGCGTGAAGCCGAGATTGCCGCCTCCGGTGACCAGGTCCTTGACGAACAGCACCGTGGTGAGCGCCGAGACGACGGCAACGACGAACATCACCGGGTTCCTGGCCAGCGTGCGCGGGTCGAGCTTGCGGAAGGCGCCGCCAATGGCGGGAAGCAGGATGCTGGCATCCATGATGCTGGCTGATTTCGAGTTGCTCATTTTGAAGCTCCGGCTTCGGTGTTGTTGGACGGCACCGGATGATCGGATGCCGAAAAGAGATAGGGCGGCCCGTAGGCCAGCAGCCAGAGGACGAGCATGACTGCCGCAAGGCCGAGAAACGTCGACAGGGTCGGGAAAGGAGGAGGTCTCTCCTCCTTTCCGGGATCGTCCCTGTGGCCGACCTTGCGGCGCATGGCATTGAACCAGGACATGACGGTCTCAGAAGGTCTGCCCGTGAGCCATCGCCAGGTGCTCGATGATCGGCCCGACGGCGAGCGCCGGGAAGAAGGTGAGGCCACCGACGATCAGGATGACGCCGACCAGCAGCCCGACGAACAGCGGGCCATCGGTCGGGAAGGTGCCGGCGGAAGCCGGAACCGTTTTCTTCGCCACCAGCGAGCCGGCAATGGCCAGCGCCGGGATGATGACCAGGAAGCGGCCCATCAGCATGCCGATGCCGATCGTGATGTTGTACCAGGGCGTGTTGCCGCTGAGGCCGCCAAAGGCCGAACCGTTGTTGGCCGCCGCCGAAGTGTAGGCATACAGAACCTCGGAGAAGCCGTGCGGGCCGGCATTGCCCATCGACGCCACGCCGGTCGGCAGCACGACGGCGATGGCCGTGAAGATCAGCATCGCCAGCGGCAGGCATAGTATGGCCAGCATAGCCATCTTGACCTCCTTGGCCTCGATCTTCTTGCCGAGATATTCGGGCGTGCGGCCGACCATCAGGCCGGCAACGAAGACGGCAACGACGATGTACATCAGGATGCCGTAGAGACCCGCGCCGACACCGCCGACGATGACTTCGCCAAGCTGCATGTTGATGATCGGGATCATGCCGCCGAGCGCGGTGAACGAGCCGTGCATGGCGTTCACCGCGCCGCAGGAAGCGGCCGTGGTGATGACGGCAAACAGCGCCGACAGGGCGGTGCCGAAACGCGTCTCCTTGCCCTCCATGTTGCCGCCGTCGATGCCCAGCGCATGCACCAGCGGATTGCCGGCGGCTTCCGCCCAATAGCAGATGGCGACACCGGCGATGAACATGACGCCCATGGCCGAGAGGATCGCCCAGCCCTGACGCTGGTTGCCGATCATGCGGCCGAAGACGTTGGTCAAGGCGGCGCCGATGGCGAAGATCGACACCATCTGGATCAGGTTGGAGATCGCGTCGGGGTTCTCGAACGGGTGCGCGGCGTTGGCGTTGAAGAAACCGCCGCCATTAGTGCCGAGCATCTTGATGGCCACCTGCGAAGCGACCGGGCCGACGGCGATGGTCTGCTGCGCGCCTTCCAGCGTCGTGGCGTTGACGTAGGCGCCGAGCGTCTGCGGCATGCCGAGCCAGACATAGACCAGCGTCAGCACGATGCAGAACGGCAGAAGCAGATAGAGTGTGGAGCGGGTCATATCGACCCAGAAATTGCCGATCGACTTGCCGGAGGCCCGCGCAAAGCCGCGGATCAGCGCGATGGCGATGGCAATGCCGGTGGCCGCCGAAACGAAGTTCTGCACCGTCAGCCCGGCCATCTGCACGAGATAGGACATCGTGCTCTCGCCACCATAGTTCTGCCAGTTGGTGTTGGTCATGAAGCTGGCGGCGGTGTTGAAGGCCAGCCCTGGTTCAACCGCTGTCATGCCGGCAGGATTGTAAGGCAGGCTGCCCTGCAGACGCTGCAGGGCATAAAGCACCAGGAAGCCGGCGAGGTTGAAGAGCAGCAGGGCGACCGCGTAGGTGGTCCAGTGCTGTTCCTCGCGTTCGCTGGTTCCGCAGATACGATAAAGCCCGCGCTCAAGCGGGCGAAGGACCGGCGAAAGCAGCGTGCGGTCGCCGTTGAAGACGCGGTACATGTAGCCGCCGAGCGGCTTCACCAGCAATATGACGATCCCGCAATAGACCAGGATCTGTATCCAACCGTTCAGTGTCATGGCTGTGGGCTTTCCGTGCCTTCAGAAGCGTTCTGGACGAACGAGGGCGTATGTCAGATAGGCGAGCAGGAACAGCGTAACGCCG
The DNA here is from genome assembly GCF_040319775.1 of Mesorhizobium sp. M0870. Taxonomy (NCBI): domain Bacteria; kingdom Pseudomonadati; phylum Pseudomonadota; class Alphaproteobacteria; order Hyphomicrobiales; family Phyllobacteriaceae; genus Mesorhizobium; species Mesorhizobium sp. M0870. Next base: position 138,206 of record NZ_JAMYOI010000006.1, on the reverse strand, counting down.
CCACCGAGAATATAGTCGATGATCATTTTTTCAGCCTCGCTCTAGAGCGCGTCACAAGCTTTGATGTAGGCGAAACAAAAGGCGAAGAACAAAATTCCGATCCCGATAACAGCTATATCCATTGTGTTTATTCCTTTTGTTCTTTTGCACTTTGCGAATTTGACAGGAGAGTTCGCAATATATCGGAAGTGGCCCGTCGCATCTTTGGCGACGGAACCGGTTGTGTTTCTGAAAGGAATATGGACCCGATCGCCATAAAGGTTCGAGACAGGGCGCAGTGGAAAGAAATAGGAATGTCATAAAGATTTTTGCGCGGGCTCTTCCCAACACTCCACCCAGGGATTTTCGCCCAAGGCACACGGCCAACCACAGGATTGCGATTTCCTTGCGAGCTGCCGGAAACGGGAAAGCCCGGCTGGGGGCCAGCCGGGCTTTCTATGGTGGTGTGGCTTCAGCCGCCACGGGGAACATCAATCTTCAGGCGGCGTAGCCGCCATAACCACGCGCAACGGCGTGCACGCCCGCCACCGGCTCGAGGTCCGGCCACAGGATGCCCGCGGCTTGCGCGAATTCGAGCAACGCCCGGCGCGCCTGCTCGACGCTCACATAACCTGGAACGGCCAGATCACATGCCTTCACCGCATTTCGGTAGAGCGGGCCGCGGCGGGAGGTGGTCCAATTGGTGAGGAAATCGTGCATTTCGGCCAGCGAGGCAATCTCGCGCTTGAAGCCGAGGCCGACCGACAGTGCGACCGGTGAATGAAACAGCTTGTCGTGCATGAAGCGGGCTCCTGGTTTTTTCGCGCGCTTGGAGAGATATCCGGGCGGGTCCGCGAACGGGACGCCGTGAAACGCGCGGAGCGGCAGGAGGTTCCAGACTTAGGTCTTGGCGGTTTTTTGTGCCTGGTCGGCGAAATCATCAATTTTACAGCGCAACTGTCGGGTGCCGGACGCTCAACGGCTCCGCAGCCCGCTTGGCGACGGCAGGCTTTCCAAAATCCCGAAGGAACCATCGAGATCGCTTGCCGCCTTGAGGCTTACGCCTTCTTCACGAACTCGGTCTTGAGCACCAGGCCTTTCACTTGCTTGGTGTTGCATTCGATCTCGCCGGGATTGCCGTTCAGCCGGATGGCCTTCACCAACGTGCCGCGCTTGATCGTCTCCGAAGTGCCTTTGACTTTGAGGTCTTTGATCAGCGTGACGGAATCGCCGTCATTCAATTGAGCGCCATTGCTGTCGCGCACGATTACATCGTTCGGCATGCCATCTCCTGTGATTTGGATCCCACTACCAGATCAGGTGAGAATCCCAAAACCGATGACGACCGCCGACAACCTGCTCGATCTCCGCCACCATGCGTGAATCCATCGCCTGCCGCATCTCGGCTTCCGGTCTGCGCCATCTAGCGGATGGTATTTCGATAGCTACGCCCGCTTGTCGTCCGGATGGCCAAGCTCGCAGAACCACCCGCCCAGATACTTCACCGATGGCGCCTTGGGATCCGGAATCTGCGTCTTCGCCTCGACCGCTGCGCGGAACGGCTCGGCACTATCCTGCGGAGAAAACCCCAGATGGTTGGCGCCGCTGTTGTCGACCGTTTTCACCTTGTTGTCGGAAAGGCCGAAGGAGATCGTATGGCCGACGCGCGGCGCGGTGAGAGCTGCCTCGACCAGACGCACACAGTCGGCGAAGGAGAGGTATGACCACAGCATGCGACGGTCCGCCGGTTCGGGGAAGGATGAAAAGATGCGCAGGCACGCCGTCTCGATGCCGAACTTGTCCCAGTAAAGCCGGCTCAGGCTCTCGACGAAGTTCTTCGACACGCCATAGAGGCTGTCGGGACGGACCGGCACGTCGACGCCGATATGCGCCTCGACCTCGTGATAGCCGACGGCATGTACGGAGGAGGCATAGATGACTCGTTTCACGCCGTGTTTCCGGGCGCCCTCGTAGATGTGATAGGAGCCGCGGATGCTGGAGTCCAGGATGGTTTGCCATTCGCATTCGAGTGGTGCGCCGCCGAAATGCACGATCGCGTCGCAATCCTTGGTGGCGGCAATCGTCGCCTCCATATCAGCGAGGTCGAAGACCGCTTCTTCCTCGTGTAGAGCAAGATCGCCGAACGGTTCGCGGCCTGCCAGGCGGATCGTTTTTGCCAGCGGCACCAGCCCCTTTCGCAGTTCCGAACCGAGGCGGCCGGCTGCGCCGGTGATCAGGATGCGTTCGTAATGCGGCATGATCTACTCCACTTGCGCGACGGCGGCGTTGATGCGCGCGATCGCTTCGGTCAGCACCTCTTCGCCGGTCGCGGTCGAGATGCGGAAATAGGGTGAAAGTCCATAGGCGGCGCCCGGCACCGAGGCCACGCGCCCTTCGTTCAGGAGATAATTCGCCACTGCCGTGTCGTCATCGAGCACGACGCCTTTTGGGGTCCTGCGGCCGATCAGGCTGGCGCAGCCGATATAGGCATAGAAGGCGCCTTCCGGTGGCGAAAGCGTAAGACCGTTGATTCGCCTGATGCCGTCGACGACGAGATCGCGGCGCGCCTCGAACGCCTGCCGAAAGCGTGCCACCTCGTCCTGGGGGCCGTTGAGCGCGGCCACCGTCGCCGCTTGCGCGATCGAGCAGACGGACGTGCAGGACTGGCTCTGGATGGTCGCCATCGCCCTGGTGAGCGGCGCCGGCCCGGCGGCATAGCCGACACGCCACCCGGTCATCGCATAGGATTTGGAGACGCCGTTGACGATCAGGGTGCGGTCCCTGAGTTCCGGGCAAGCCTTGCCGAAGGAGACGAAGTCGCGTCCGTCGAACAGGATGTGCTCGTAAATCTCGTCGGAAAGCACCAGCACCTGCGGATGCCTTGCCAAAACCGCTCCGAGTGCCCGCAGGTCCGATTGCGAATATATGGCGCCGGAGGGGTTGCCGGGCATGTTGAGGAACAGCCATTTCGTCCTTGGCGTGATGGCTTTTTCGAGCAGCTCCGGCGTCAGCCGGAAGCCCGAAGTTTCCGGGCACTCGATAACGACAGGCGTGCCGCCGAGCAGCTTCACCATCTCGGGATAGGAGACGAAGTAGGGCGCCGGCAGGATCGCTTCGTCACCAGACTCCAGCGTCGCCATCAGCGCGTTGAAGATGATCTGCTTGGCGCCATTGGCCACGACGACGTCGTCCGCCGTGTAGTCCAGTCCGTTTTCGCGGCGGAACTTGCCGGCCACGGCTTCGCGCACCTCGGCCGTGCCGGCGGCACCCGTGTATAGCGTCTGGCCGGCCTTCGCGGCGAAATGCGCCGCTTCGATGATGTGGCTCGGTGTCGGGAAATCCGGCTCGCCCAAGCCAAGATCGATCACGTCGACGCCCTTGGCGCGCAGGGCCTTGGCTGCTTGCGAAGCAGCCATGGACGCCGAAGGCTTCACCGCAGACAGGCGCGAGGCAATGTAGCTCATTTGCCGTTCTCCGAAATGTATTCCTTGGAGCGGTCGTTCGCCCGCGCCTCGGTGCTGCGCTTGGACGGATCGCCATAGCCGCCGCCGCCCGGCAATTGGAGGATCAGCCGACGGCCGGCCGGAACATGCTGCCAACCTTTGGGTCGCATCTGCGTGCCATCGTCCAGCCTGACCACGCCGGCCACTCCAGGCCCGCCGCCGTTGCGCCCGTGGGCGGGATGATTGACGCGGTCGAACATGGCCGAAAAGTCGAATTCATGGCCCTCGATCGCCTCGATTTCGATAACCTGCCCGAGCCCGCCGCGGAACTCGCCGTCGCCGCCGGAATCGGGCCGCAGCTCCTTGCGCCAGATGACGATCGGGCCGGTGTGCTCCGTTGCCTCGATCGGCATCGTATGGACGCCGGAGGGGAAGGCCGTCGCCGACAATCCGTCGAGGCCGGGGCGCGCGCCCATGCCGCCGGAATTGAACATCAGCACCTCGGCGCGGCGGCCCGAACCGCCGGAGACCGGCCGAACCGAGATATGGATGTTCCACAGTGCGCCGGCGCCCTCGGCAAGAATCTTGCCGGGCATCGCCTTGGCGATCGCGCCGAGCACCAGATCGGGAACCATGTGGCCGAAGATGTGCCTGAGCGCCACCGGCGCCGGCCGCACGGCGTTCAGGATGTTGACCGGAGACGACACGGTGAAGAAGGCGAGCGACGCGGCATTGTTAGGAATATCGGGCGCCACCACGCATTTCAACGCGTAGCAGGCATAGGCCTTGCTGTAGATGATCGGGCAGTTGATGCCCCATCGGCTCATCGGGTCGGTACCGGTGAAATCGACCTCGACGCCGGCGTCCCGAACCGTGACGGTCGCCGCGAGCTTCACCGGCTTGTCGTAGCCGTCGGTCACCAGCGCGTTCGACCAGCTGCCTTTGGGCATCGCCTTGATGCGTTCGACCATGGCGTCGCGGGTGCGCGAGAAGATGAACTCGCCAAGCCCGTCCAGCGATGCCAGGCCGATCTCCTTCATCATGTCGACGAGGCGTCGGTGGCCGACTTCGTTGCAGGCGGCGAGCGAATAGAAATCGCCGACGACCTGGTTCGGCTCGCGGACGTTGGCGCGCAGGATCCTGACGAGATCGAAATTGACCTTGCCCTTCTCCGCGAACTTCATGATCGGGATCTGGATACCTTCCTCGTAGACCGACTTGCCGTCAGCGCCGAAGCCGCGCCCACCGACATCGACCACATGCGCAGTGCAGGCGAAGAACGCAACCAATTCGCCGTTCAGGAACGACGGCGACACCATGGTGATGTCGTGCAGGTGGCCCGTGCCCAACCAGGGGTCATTGGTGACGTAGGTGTCGCCCTCGAACATGGTTTCGCGCGGGATTTCATTCATGAAATGCAGCACCGCCTCGGCCATGGTGTTGACATGGCCGGGCGTTCCCGTCACCGCCTGTGCCAGCATCTGGCCGCGGGGATCGAACACGCCCGCCGACAGGTCGCCGGATTCGCGCACCGATGTCGAGAAAGCCGTGCGCAGCAAGGTGAGGGCCTGCTCCTCGACCACCGAGATCAACCGGTTCCACATAACCTGCATGCGGATTTCACTGATGTCGCTCATGCCTGGCTGCCTTTGCGGATCAGAAGGATTGCGCCGTCGCTCTGGATGACGGCGTCGAAGCTCGTGGTGACGACGGTGGACGTCTCGCGTTCGACGATGATGACCGGGCCCGCCACCCGATCGCCGGTGCACAGCCCCTCCCGTTCGACGATGCCATAGGTCCGTGGCGCACCGCTGGCCGGATCGAACACCGCGCGGCTTGTTGCCGGCTGAGTGGTCCGCTTGCCGGTGATCAGCTCGTGCCTGGCGACAGCAGGCCGGACATCCGTCGCCTTCACGGACCAGGTGACGATCTCGATTTCCAGGCCGCCAAGTCCTTCGATGGCGCGGCCGAAGAAGCGTTGGTAATTCGCCTGGAACAAATCCTCGAGCGTGGTTGCGGCATCGTTGCCGAACGGCTTGTCCGGCAGCGGCACGGGGATTTCCCAGCCCTGGCCGGCGTAGCGCATGAAGGCGGTGATTTCGCATGTGATCGTACCGTTGGCCCCTGCCCGCACGAAGCTTTCGGCTGACACTTTGAGGTCGTCGAGCAAAGCATTGGCCTCGGCCGGCTTGAACTGCGACAGCCGCGTCAGCCGGGATGCCAGGGCTTCGTAGCCGAACGGAGCCTTGAGGAAGCCGATCGCCGATCCGACGCCCGCGCCCTTGGGGACGATGCACTGGTCGATACCGAGTTTCTCGCAAAGCCTCGCGGCGTGAAGCGGGGCCGCGCCACCGAAGGCGATCATCACGTTGTCGGAAATGTTTTTGCCGTTTTCGACGGCATGGACGCGGGCGGCATTGGCCATGTTCTCGTCCACCACCTCGCAGATGCCGAAGGCCGTCGCCATGGCATCGAGCGACAGGCGTTCGCCGACATCGCGCAGGATCGCCTGTTCGGATGCGGACGTGTCCAGCCTGATGGCGCCGCCGGCGAAATTGTCGGGATCGAGCTTGCCGAGCACCAGGTCGGCATCTGTGATGGCCGGGCGCCTGCCGCCGCGGCCGTAGCAGGCCGGGCCAGGTTCCGATCCGGCACTTTCGGGACCGGTCTGGATGCGGCCCATGGCGTCGACCCAGGCGATCGAGCCGCCGCCGGCGCCGATCTCGATCATCTCGATCACGGGAATGGAGATCGGCATGCCGGAACCTTTGCAGAAGCGATAGGTACGCGCCACTTCGAAGGTTCTGGCGGTGCGTGGCGCATAATCCTCGATCAGGCAGATCTTTGCAGTGGTGCCGCCCATGTCATAGGAGACGACCTTTTCCAGGCCGAATCGCCTGGCGATGTCGGCGGCGAAGATGGCGCCGCCGGCCGGGCCGGACTCGACGAGGCGCACGGGAAATTCCGAGGCCGTCTCCACCGAGATCAGACCGCCGCCCGAATGGATCATGAAGACCGGGCACTCGGCGCCCATCTCCTTCAAGCGGGTCTGGAAACGCGCGAGATAGTCCGCCATCTGCGGCCGCACATAGGCGTTGGCGCAGACCGTGTTGAAGCGTTCGAACTCGCGCATCTGCGGCGAGACTTCGGCGCTGATCGAAATCGGGATGGCAAGCTTGCGGGACAGGATAGCGCGTGCCCGGCGCTCATGATCAGGGTTGGTGTAGGCGTGGATAAAGCCGATCGCCACGGAGCCGAAGCCGCCGGCCGCGATCCGGTCGGCAATGCCTTCCAGGGCGGCTTCGTCGAGCGGCTGAAGCTCCTGGCCTTCCGCGCCGATCCGGCCCTTTACCGTGAAACGGTGCTCGCGCGGGATTAGCGGCGCCGGCAGCTGCAGGTCGAGGTCATACTGCTCGAAGCGGTTTTCCGTGCGCATCTCGATGACATCGCGGAACCCCTCGGTGGTGACCAGCGCGGTCTTGGCGCCACGGCGTTCGATGAGCGCATTCGTCGCCAGTGTCGTGCCGTGGATGATGATGCCGATCTCGGCAAGCGCGATACCGGCATCGCGCGTGACGACGGCAATGCCGTCCAGGATCGCCTGCTCGGGCGCCGCATAATTGGTCAACACCTTGGTGGAGAAGATCGTTCCCCTGAGGTCGAGCGCGACGTCGGTGAACGTGCCGCCGATGTCCGCGCCGAGACGGATGTCGTCTTTGGAGGTCATGCCTTGGCCTTCTGGGAAGCGAGCGCGGCGTCACGCATCTGGGAAAGGGTCTGTCGGGGCGTCAGCGCTTCGGGAGATATGGCGATGTCGAGGACCGCTCCCGTCACGGATCCGAGCGCCCGATCGAACGCCGCCGCGAAATCGCGCGTCGCCTCGACCCGCTCGGCATGGAAGCCATAGGCCTTTGCCAGTGTCACGAAATCAGGGTTTTCGAGCGACGTGGCCGAAACGCGCGCCGGATAGTGGCGCTCCTGATGGGCGCGGATCGTGCCGTAGATGCCGTTGTTGAGGATCAGCACGATCGGCTGCGCGCCAGCCTGCATGGCGGTTCCGAGTTCCTGGCAATTCATCTGGAAGTCGCCGTCGCCGGCAAAGCAGACGACCGTGCGTTCTGGAAACGCAACCTTGGCGGCAATTGCCGCCGGCAGGCCGTAGCCCATGGCGCCAGACTGCGGGGCGAGCAGCCGTGCGTCCGGCCCGAACTTGAAGAACTTGTTCGGCCAGACGGTGAAATTGCCGGCGCCGTTGGTGAGAATGACGTCGGCAGGCAGGTTTTCGCGCAGCCAGGCGCTGACCTCCACCATGTCCACCGGGCCGGGCTGGACGGGCGCGCCGAATGTCCCTTCATAGGCTTTGCGGGCCGTCGCGCGCCAGTCCGCCCAGCCGCCTTTGACGGGCGTCAACGCCCGGGCAAAAGCGTTCGGCCCGGCATGGATACCGATGGCCGGCACATAGATCTTGCCGATCTCGCGATCGGAGCCATGGACATGGATCAGTTTCTGGCGCGGCAACGGCACGGACAGCAGCGTATAGCCGTCCGTGGTCATCTCGCCGAAACGCACATTGACGGCCAGGATCACGTCGGCGTCGCGGAGCAGGGCTTTGACATGCGCCACCATGCCGACGCCGGCCTCGCCGACAAAGACCGGCGAATGGTTGTCGAACTGGTCCTGATAGCGAAAGGCCGCCACGACAGGGATGTCGGAAACCTCTGCGAAAGCCTGTAGCGCCGCGCGTCCGTCCACGGTCCAGTTGGCGCCGCCCATGAGCAGGACCGGCCTCTCGGCCTTGGCCAGCAGCCTGAAGGCCGAAGCGATCGCTTCCGGCGCCGGCGCCGGCTCGAAAATGGCCACCGGTGCGCTGAGCGGAGCCGCTTCGGTCATGGTGGTCAGCATGTCCTCGGGCAGCGCGACCACGACGGGACCAGGTCGTCCGGTCAATGCGGTCGTCCATGCCCGCGCCACAATCTCGGGCAGGCGCGCGACATCATCGATCTCGACCGCCCATTTGGCGACCGTGCCGAACACCGCCCGGCAGTCGATTTCCTGAAACGCTTCGCGGCCCTTCATGTCGGTGCCGACCTGGCCGACGAACAGGATCATCGGCGAACTGTCCTGCATGGCCGTGTGAACGCCGATGCTGGCGTTGGTGGCGCCTGGGCCGCGCGTCACGAAACAGATGCCTGGCGAGCCGGTAAGCTTGCCGTAGGCCGAGGCCATGAACGCCGCGCCGCCTTCATTGCGGCAAAGCGTGTAGTCCAGCTTTCCCTGCGTGTCGTGCAGCGCGTCCAGGACGGCCAGATAACTTTCTCCGGGCACGCCGAAGCTCCTGGTCGCGCCAAGCCCGATCAGGCACTCGACGAGAAGGCGGCCGCCATTGCGGATCATGCTTCGACATCCTCACTTTGGCGGCAGGTCGATCGAGCCTGCCTTCGGTTCATAGGTGCACGCAGGCGGTTCGGGGCGAAATCAAGAAATGCCGTCTATTCGAAAGTTTTTCTTTGCCGAACAGCGTGCACCAGCACGCCCGGATTCATCGTTCCCCGTGGATCGAATGCATCCTTGAGCCGCGCCATGAGTTCGCGCTCCAACGGACTGCGGTTTCGGTCGGCCGTGGCGACCTTGGCGCGGCCAAGTCCATGCTCGGCCGCGAAACTGCCGCCCATTTCCGTGGCGAGCGACGATAGCGCCTCGGCGAACCGCTCGGCCTTGCCGTCAAAGCCGGCGCGGCCTTCCGGCGGCGACAGATTGTAGTGGATGTTGCCGTCGCCGAGATGCCCGAACGGGTTTATCCGCACGCCGGCAAGAATGTCGTCGCAGATCTCTGCGCCGGCCTCGACGAAACGGGCGATAGCGCCCGGAGGCACCGAGATGTCGTGCTTCAGCTGCTCGCCTTCCAGCCTCTGTCCTTCCGGCTGCTCCTCTCGCAGCCGCCAGAATTGTGCGCGATGCGCGCCCGTCGCCGCCAATGCTCCGTCCAGCACCAGGCCTTGCTCCATCCCCCACTCCAGCGCCGAAGCCAGTATCTCGTCGAGTGGAACGCGGGGGGCGGCCGATGCCAGTTCGACCAGCACATAGACCTCGCCGCGCGCCTCCAACTGGTAGCCTAGGTCGGGCAGGTGTTTGAGGGCCAGTCCCAGCCCGATGTCGGAGAAGAACTCGAGGCCGGTCAGGAATTCCCCCGCCTCGCCCCGCAGAAAGGTGCCGAACGAAACCGCGGCAGCGAAATCGGGCATGACGACAAGCGCGCTCGCCTGCCGCCGCGGCATCGGGTAGAGCCGCAGGATCGCGCGCGTCACGATGCCAAGCGTTCCTTCCGCGCCGCAATAGAGCTTGCGCAACTGGTAGCCGGCATTGTCCTTCTGCACCGCGCGCAGCCCGTTCCATATCGCCCCGTCAGGGGTCACGACCTCCAGGCCAAGCACGAGGTCTTGCATCATGCCATACCGGAATGCCTGGCTGCCGCCGGCATTGGTGCCGACCAGGCCGCCGATCCTGGCGCTGCCTTCCGCGCCGAGATGCATCGGAAACATCAGGCCGTGCGGTTCCAGCGCCTCGTGCAGCGCGGCAAGCACGGCCCCCGCCTCGATGAGGATCGAGCCGCTGTCCAAGTCCGGTTTGCCGATCGCCGTCATGCGCGAAAGCGAAACGATCACCGCATCCGGCCGGTCGGCGACGGCGCCGCCGCAAAGCCCGGTGTTGCCGCCTTGCGGCACGACCGCCAGTCCGGCCGCGTGGCATGCCTTTACGACACTGGCCACTTCGGAGGTGTCCGCAGGCCTGGCCACGCCCAGAGCCGCGACGCCGTAGCGATCGAGCCAATCGCGCTGATAGGGCCTGGCATCGCTGCCCGAAAGCCAGCCTTTCGGTCCGAGCATCTCGCGCAAGAGGGTGACGGGATCAGTCACGGAACATGGCTGCGGCCTGACGCGGGATCGTTGCATCGATCAGTGACCAAGCACTTGCGACAGGAACTGCCGCGTGCGCTCGTTGCGGGAAAAGGTGAAGAATTCATCGGGAGGCGCCTGTTCGACGATCTCGCCTCCATCCATGAAAATTACCCGGTCGGCAACCCGGCGCGCAAAACCCATCTCATGCGTGACGCAGATCATTGTCATGCCTTCGGAGGCGAGCGTGACTATGACGTCGAGCACTTCCGCGATCATTTCCGGGTCGAGCGCAGAGGTCGGCTCATCGAACAGCATGATCTCGGGCTGCATGCAAAGGGCACGCGCTATCGCGACCCGCTGTTGCTGGCCGCCGGACAACTGACCGGGATACTTCATCGCCTGTTCAGGAATGCGTACCTTCTCCAGATAGCGCCGGGCGGTCGCCTCGGCATCCGCGCGCGGCACCTTGCGCACGATCATGGGCGCGAGCATGCAGTTCTCCAGCACCGTCATGTGTGGAAACAGGTTGAAGTGCTGGAACACCATGCCGACTTCCCGCCTGATCCCGTCGATGTTGCCGACATCGTCGTTGAGCTCGGTGCCGAGCACGGTGATCCGGCCGCCATTGTGCTGCTCCAGACGGTTGATGCAGCGGATCATGGTGGACTTGCCGGAGCCGGACGGGCCGCAGACGACGATCCTCTCGCCGCGATCCACGGACAAGCTCACCTTTCGCAGCGCCTGGAATGTCCCGTAATATTTGTCGAGATTTTCGATCAGCACCGCGGGGCCGCTGGATCGGGGCGAGTTTCCTGAAATCACGTAAACGCCCCCTATCGTTCGCCGACCGACATACGGCGCTCGAGAAAAGCGCCATAGCGGGACAGGCTGAACACGAAGATGAAGTAGATGAAGGCGATGAAGGCATAGACCTCGACATAGGCGAAGCGCCACTCGCCGGTGCCGTAGGCGGCATTGCCGGAGGCCAGGATCTCGAAGAAGCCGACGATGATCACCAGCGAGGTTTCCTTGAACGAGATCACGAACTGGTTGATCGTCGCCGGCAGCGCATTGCGCATGGCCTGCGGTAGAAGAATGCGGCCGACGCGCTGCCAGTAGCGCATGCCAAGCGCCATGGCTGCCTCTTCTTGCCCACTGGGAACGCCCTGCATCCCACCTCTGACGATCTCCGCCTGGTAGGCGGAAAAAAACAGGGCCGAGCCCAGGATCACCCGGTACAGCTTGTCGCCCACCAGCCATTGCGGCAGTGCGAACGGCAGCACGATGGCGAAGGTGAACAGGATCGAGATCAGAGGCAATGAACGCACCCCGTCGATGATGAGGCCGGTGGTGCGGGAAATCCATGGCAGGCCGGAGCGGCGCAGCAGCGCCAGGCAGATCGCCAGCGGGAAGCCGATCAGGCAGGTGGTCACGAAGATGAACAGGGTCAGCGCCAGTCCGCCCCAGGCCTCCTCGCCGACATAGGGCAGACCAAGCACGCCGCCCTTCATCAGCACGTAGAAAAGCGCCGTTCCGGCTCCCCATACGAGTGCGATGCGGCGACCCGTCCAGAAGGCCGGAATGCAACTTAGCACCGTCATGACCAGGACGGTCAGGCAAGCCAGGGCCGACCGCCACTGCTCGTCATAGGGATAGAGGCCGAACAGGATGATGCGCCATCGCGCGGCAATGACCGACCAGCAGGCTCCCGCCGCCGCCTGACAGGCTTCGGGTCCGCCGCTCGTCGTGAAGACGGCCGAGAAAACCGCCCAATTCAGGAGCTTCCAGACCAGGAAGACCATGATCGCCAGGGAAGCCAGCGACAGCAATGCCTGCAGGGGTGTCGCAAAGAAGCGCCGCCTCAGATCCTCGATCTTTCCAAGGGCAGGAGGGGCGACAACGACCATTTCCATCCCTCACCCCCTCAACTGGTTGCCCTTGAGGGCGATTGCTTTGTTGATGCGGTTGAAGATGGCGGCGAGGCTGAGGTTGATGGCGAGGAAGCCAGCCATCAGGATGCCGATCGCTTCGATTGTCTGGCCGGAATGGTTGATCGTCAGCGCCACGATCATGAAGAAATCCGTGAAGCCCACCGCGATGCCCATTGTGGTCGCCTTCATCAGCCAGACATACTGGTTGGCGAGGATTGGCAGCATGGCGCGTAGTGCCAGCGGCAGCCGCACCAGCATGAAGACCCGCCACGGGCCGAGGCCCAGGGAAAGAGCCGCCTCGACCTGGCCCTTGCCGACAGCCTTGAACCCGCCGCGCACGATCTCGGCGATGTAGGAGCCGCCATAGATGGCGATCGCGATGGCCAGTGTCGCAAATTCCGGCGGAATGCGCAGGCCGCCTCTCAGATTGAGACCTTGCAGCGCCGGGAAATCGAGCAGCGGCAAGTCGGCCAGGCGGCCGGCCACCAGAACGACGGCCGCGCAGGCAAGTGCCGCCGCCGCGCAGGCAAGCTGGATGCCGCCACGCTGGCCGACCGGCAGGCTGAGGCGCGATGTCCTGCCCAGCCAGATCGGCAGCGCGATGGCGGCAATCACAGCCAATGTCGCCGCAGCGAGCGCGGCGCTGCTGACATTGGGGAACGGAATGTAAAGCCCCCGGCTGGTGAGGAGAAAGCCCCATCCCTCATGCGCGGCGCGCGGCGTCGGCAGATGGGTGATGACGGCATACCAGAAAAAAACCTGGAGGATCAGCGGGATGTTTCGGAAGATGTCCACATAGGTGCGGCCGAGCAGCCGGGCCAATTCGTTCGAGGATGTTCGCGCCAGGCCGACGATCGTTCCCACGATCGTCGCCAGCGTCAGGCCGACGGTTCCCAGAAACAGCGTATTGATGATCCCGATGAGGAAGTACCACCAATAAGGATCGTTCGCCGTGGCGGGCAGCAGCGAGAAGTTCAGGTCCCAGCCCGTGGACTTGAACAGGAAGTCGAATCCGGAGGTGATCCCCTGCGCCGCCAGGTTCTGTCTGGCGATCGCAATGCCGGCAAGCACCATCGCGGCGATCGAGCCGACATACAGGACCTGCAACAGTGCGTTGCGGACTTTTTGATTTCTCAGCAGGCTGACCATTCAGAAATCCTTCCCGAATTGCCGCGCGGTCCCGCCCGGTGGGAGCCGGGCGGGACCTGGAGCGAGATGCGTTCAGAACGGATCAATCGACAGCCAGCGGGAACAGGACACCGCCATTGTTCCACAAATTGGTCAGTTCGCGATCCATCTTGTAGGGCGAGTCCTTGCCGAGATCGCGATCGAAGATTTCGCCGTAGTTGCCGACGTTCTTGATCACCTTGTAGGCCCAGTCGTCGGAGAGCCCGAGACCTTTGCCCATGCCTGGCGTGACGCCGAGGAATTTGGCGACCTGCGGTGAGGTCGGCTTGGCCTTTATCTCGTCGACGTTCTTCGAGGTAATACCTTCCTGCTCGGCAAAGATCAGCGTGCTCAGCGTCCAGTTGGCGATGTCGACCCAGTTGTCGTCGCCTTGCCGCATGATCATGACTTCAGGCTCGACGGCGAGCACGTCGGGCAGAATGACGTGGTCGTCGACCTTGCTCTTGGCGATGCGCGCAATGGCCAGTGTCGGACCCCACTGCGCATAAAGATCGCAGCGTCCCGAGAAATAGGCCTGCTCGAGCTCCTCGGTCTTCTCGATGAGCACCGGTTCGAGCTTGATGCCGAGCTTGGCCGTATAGGCAGCGACCTGCTGTTCCTGCGAGGTGCCGGCGGGAATGCAGATCGTGCCGCCTGCGGCATCCTTGAGCGACTTGAGGTTCAGCTCCTTGTGCGCCATCACCTTGGTGGTCCCGAGATAGTAGGACATGGAGAACTGCAGCCCAAGTTCGGTGTCGCGGCTGAGCGTGCCGCCCGAGGCCTTGATGATGATGTCGACATCGCCGGACTGCAAGGCCGGCCAGCGCTGGGCCCAGCTGATCGGAACGACCTTCAGCTTCGCCGGGTCGCCGAACACGGCCGCGGCTACCGCCTTGCAGAGGTCGATGTCCATGCCCTTCCAGTTGCCCTTGTCGTCCACCTCGGCGAAGCCGAGATAGGAGCCGTCATGGCCGGTGCAGTTCAGCATGCCGCGTGCCTTGACGGTTTCGAGCGTCTTGCCGCCGGCGGCTTCCGCCGGCGCCGCAAAATGCACGAGGCCAAGGGCCAGGGCCGAAGCCCCCCATTTCATCATTTTCATGTTCCGTCTCCACTGTTGAGGTTGTTTGGTTTCTTGTTGTTGGAGGCCCGAAAAGCGTCTTTCAGGCCTCGGTCTCGAAGCCGCTTCTAGTCGGAAAGCGGGGCCGGTTTCGGTAACGAGGAAATCGTGAGGTCGCCGCGCCAGTCCTGCTGAGCCAGCCATCGGTGAAGTGCGGCGACCGCCTTCACACGCAGATGTCCGCGCGGGACGACAAGATAGAAGCCCGGGACTTCCTCTGGCTTCATATCGGCAATGGCGTCGCGGCCGATCGGCGCGACCAGCGTGCCCGCTCGGAAATCTTCCTCGGCGTCGATGACGGAAACCAAGCCCACACCTATGCCTTGCAAGGTCGCCCGGCGCATGGTCGCGGCGTCGTCGAAGCTGATGCTGCGGTCGCCATCCGTCAGTTCCACGCCAAGGTGGCGCAATATGTCCGGCCACAGACGCTTCGACTTGACGGTGTCGAGCAACGTGAACTGTGTCAGATCATGCGCCGACTTGATCCTTTCGCCGATCGCCGGCGTGCAGCAGATGATCTTCGGGTCCGGCACCAGCAACGTGGTTTCATAGTCGGACCAGTTGCCGTAGCCCCACTGGACCGTCATATCGATATCGTCGCGCCCGAAATCGGGCAGGTCGACCATCGTCGTCAGGCGCAGATCCGCGCCCGGCAAGATTTCCCGGAACAACGAAAGCCGCGGCAGGAGATAGTGCGTGGCGAAGTATGGGCTTGCATTCAGGTTGATGCGGTCCCGATAGTTCGACTTGGTGACGCGGCGAACGCCTTCGGCAAACTCGTTGAAGCCGGCTTTGACATAGTGCGACAGAAGAATGGCCGACTCGGTCAGTTCGATCGACCGGCCCTTACGCTCGAACAGCGTTACCTGGAGCGTATCCTCCAGAAGCTTGATCTGCTGTCCGACGGCCTGCGGCGTGACCAGCAATTCATCCGCCGCCTGCCGAAAGCTCTTGTGCTGCGCGACCGCGTGGAACACGCGCAGAGCATTCAGCGAGGGAAGGCGCAGCTTGCCGGTCATCGAAAATTCCGTTCCTTTCCCTGCTTGTGGCCGGTCGGTCATGCACTGCCTCGGTCATGCACTGCCAGAGTTCAGTCGCCTGCGGCGAAAGAGGCTCAGGCGTATATGTAACCACCTGAAACAATTACGTTTTCACCGGTCATGTAAGTGTTCTTGGGGCTGCCCGTCATCAGCACCCATTCGGCAATTTCCTTTGGCTCGGCACCGCGGCCGAGCGGGCTCGCCTTGGCCAGTTCCTCCAGGAAGCCGAGCGCTTTTGCCTTCTCCGTCGCCATGCCGGCCGGCGCCACCGAATTCACCAGAATGCCGTCCTTCGCCACGTGATGGGCAAAGGATCGGGTAAGGCTGACGACGGCGGCCTTGGTCGCCGCATAATGAGCGTTCTGCGGATGCGCCTTGAAGGCGTCGACCGAGGTCAGGTTCACGATCCGCCCGCGGACGTGGCTCTTCGGCTCCTGCGATTGCATGTGGCGAACCGCCGCCACCATCATGTGGTAGGTGCCCTTGATGTTGATGCCGTTGGAGGCATCCCAGTCGGCGTCGGTGATTTCGAGGAGCGGGCGGCGAGGGTAGATCGCGGCACAATTGATCAGCGTGTCGACGCGCCCGAGTTTCGAAACGATCGCCTCGAATGCGGCGTGGCACTGTGGGCCTACCTGGATGTCGCAAAGGGCGGTCGCGGTAGGCAGTCCGCTGGCCTTCGCGGTCGCCAGCGCAGACTCGGCGGCTTCCTGGTTGATGTCGATGATGCCGATCTTTGCCGCCCCGGCCTCGACAGCCATCTCGGCTAAGAGGGCACCGAGGCCGGCACCACCGCCAACGATCAGAACGGAAAGATCTTTCATCCCGGTTTTCCTTACTTGGTACCGCTTGGCGAGGTTGGCCAAGTCGGCATGATGTCGAAACGGGTAACGTCGGCCCATGCGGGGAGCCCAAGCACAGCGACGACCATCCTGGCCACGTCATCCGGTTGCACCACTTTGCTGGCGTACATGGCTGCGCGCGCGTCGGCGTCGAGGATGTCCTGGTAGAGCTGCGTCTCGACACGGCCGGCAACGATCTCGGTGACGCGTACGCCTGATGGGGAGAGGTCGGCGCGCAGCGCTGCTGCAAAGCCTGATATCGCCGCCTTGGTCGCTGAATAGACGGCAATGTTGGAGTATGCCGCGTGGCCCGCTGTGGAGCCGGTGAACAATATATGCCCGGACTGCCGCTCGCGCATTTGCGGGACGACGAGGCGCGTGAGCAGGATTGCCGCGCTGAGGTTCACCTCGAGCGTGGTGTCGATGTCAGCGATCTTCATATCGGCGAAGTTGCCGAGCGGCGGCATGACCCCGGCATTGTTGATCAGCACGTCGATGGTGAGATCCGCCAGGGCCGCTTCCAGGGCCTCGCGGTCGGTGACGTCGACGGCAATCGGCACGATGCCGGACCGCTGTGCCTGCAGCTCCTTGAGCGCGGCCTGGCTGCGCCCGACCGCATAGACGTCGTAGCCGGCGTCGCTCAGCGCGATCGCTATGGCCCGCCCTATGCCGCTCGTCGCACCGGTGATGAAGGCTGTCGTCACGTGGACTTTCCTGATTGTCTGTTTTCAGTTTGCGGCCCGGGCCGATGCCGCGAAACCAAGAAAACCAGCAAAAAGGAAAGATAAACTTTCGAAAATTTCGAACGCCTCCAAACCTCCTTGGGGTGCTCGTATAACCGCAGCAGCCGAAAACCTAGGGAAACGCTGGCAAGCTGGCGCCTTCAGCCCTTGGGAAACCCGCGCAGCCGGTGACGGAACAAAAAACACGGCTTTCGCAACGGATGTCTAATTTTCGGCCCAGGCGCGCCGATGCGATCGAATTCGCGAGGCCTCATCCGCCTGTCGAGACAGGCCTTTTCATGTCGGTGAAAAGTGAGGCCGCCGCCGCCTTCTGCTCGGCTTCGATTGCCTCCACGCCAGAGGCTCGGGCCAGGGCGCGCACCCGCCCGAGGCTGTTGTGCAGGTGCTTGCGCATGGCCCGGCGGGCGGCGCGGCCATCCTGCCTTTCGATGGCGTCGACGATTGTCTTATGTTCGCTGTGTATGCGCGCGTAGTAGCTATCCTTGAGTTCGGGCGTGACCAGATAGCCGAGATGGAAGCGCGGCACGATCATCGGCCCGAGATAGCTTAGGAAACCGTGGATGAATTCATTTCGTGCCGCCTTGGCGATCGCCAGGTGGAAATCATAGTCGTAGTGGATCTGGACGACGGCGGGATCGGCCTGCTGGGCGTCGACCTGTTCCATCAAGGTGCGGATCACGCTGGCTTCCGCATCGGTGCGCCGTTCCGCGCACAATCCCGCCGACTCCACCTCGACGCTCAACCTCAGCTCGAGCAGCGCAATGGTTTCCGGCAAGGTCCTGAGCGCTTCGTCCGGTATCGAGAAGTTGCGCGGCGCCGGCGTCTCGCTGACGAACATGCCGCGCCCCTGCTGCGGCACCACCAGGCCTTCGGAACGTAGTCGCGCCACAGCTTCCCGCACCACCGTGCGGCTGACATCGTACTCGGCGCAAAGCTCCGCCTCTGTCGGCAATTGCGCGCCGGGCAGCAGCTGTCCGGAACGGATCTTCTCGGACAGGCTCTCCGCCACGACGGTGGAAAGCGGCTTGCGCTTCGTCATCAGTCTCCCTCTCGCCAGATTCGGGATGATGCCCGAACCGGCAGGACCATTCAAACCGCCGCGGTGACGATCAGTTCGACCAGCATTCCGGGCTTCGCCATCCGTCCTTCGCCCGATGAGCGCGCCGGTGCGTGCTCCCCGGGCATCCAGGCGTCCCACACCGCGTTGACTTCGTCGAAATCCCTGATGTCGTCCAGCCACATCTGCACATGAAGGATGCGGGTCTTGTCCGTGCCCGCCTTGCCAAGCAGCGCATCGATCTTGCCGAGCACCTCGCGCATCTGGTCGGCCGCGGACTGGCCGGGCCTCGCGACCTGGCCGGTGAGGTAGAGCGTGCCGTTATGGATGACGCCGTGGTGGATGCGGGTATCGAAGTCGAAGCGCTGGATGTCGCTCACTGGCCGGATATTGCTCACTGGATTATCCTTGTCAGATAGCCGGCGTTTGCCGGATGGGATTTCCCTGCAGATATTGTGCGTAAGGCGCCTGAACCAGCCAGCCGGCGTCGACCGGCAAGGTGACGCCGGTAATCGAAGCGGCGCGCTCCGAGCAGAGGAACAATGCCGCCTCGGCGACATCGCGCGGCTCGACGAAGCGTCGCAGTGCCGTGGTGGCCTGTATGGCTTCGGGGTTGCGTTCACCCTTGGCGATCTTGGTCTTCAAACCATCGGAAAGTGTATAGCCGGGCGCGACCGCATTGACGCGAACGCCATGCGGGCCGAGTTCGGCGGCGAGGATCTGGGTCAGGGCCAGGACCGCATGCTTTCCCGGCGTGTAGGCCGGCAGCGACAGCGGCGCGAAAGAGGCGAGCGAGCCGACATTCAGGATCGCGCCTCGCCGGGCGGCCGACATCAGCCGGCCAAACACCTGGCACCCCAACAGCGTGCCGCGATAATTCACCCGCCACATCTTCTCGTCCTCGTCCAGATCCTGATCAAGGACGTACTTGCCGCTCTGCAAGATGCCGGCGCAGTTGACGACGACGTGAGGCGTGCCGAACCCGTCGCTGACAATCCGTGCCAGAGCCTCGACTGAGCCGCTATCTGCGACATCTGTCTGGACAAACAGCGCACGCGGCGCGCCTGCCGCCTGGCAGGAGCCGGCCGCCTCATTGCCCCTCGTCGCATCCCGGCCGGAGACGACCACATGATAACCGTCTTCGGCGAAGCGCTGCGCGATAGCGCGTCCGATGCCGGACGTGCCGCCGATGACGACGGCAGTCGGTGTCTCAGCCATGGCCGCGGTCCTTGCCTTCGATGTCGAAGAATTCGGACATCGCCCGGACCTGGAAATCCATCATCGGGCGTCCCGGTTGAACGCGGCAGCCGACCCCCTTGGCCGCCCGCAGCAGAGCGGTTTCCGCAGGCTCCATGATAATGTCCACGACCGTCATATCCGGGGTCAGCCGGCTGACGTCAAGCGGCAGCGGATCGCCGGCATGCATGCCGACAGGTGTGGCGTTGATCGCCATATGCATGCCGGAAGGCTCGGCCTCTCCGACCTGGATGCGGCATTTCGGGAACGCGCGGCCAACCAGCGCCGCCAGTTTCCCGGCACGCGCCGTATCGATGTCGGTAAGGCGGATTTCGTCGGCGCCGGCTTCCGCGAGACAATAGGCTAGCGAGGCACCGGCGCCACCGGCACCTACTTGAAGAATGCGGCGGCCGGCGATCTGATGTCCGTTTGCCTTGAGCGCATCGATGAAGCCGACGCCGTCGAAATTGTCGGCATACCAGCTGCCATCCGGCAGCCGTCGCACCGAGTTGGCGCTTTCAACCCGCGCGGCGCGGTCATGCGCGGCGGAGCATTTGTGGTAGACCGCAACCTTGTACGGCACCGAAATGATCACGCCCCTGATATTCTCGGCTGCCGTGATGCCGGCCCAGAAGGTCTCGAAATCCTCCGGGCGGCAGCTCAAGGGCACCATGAGGCTGTCGAGGCCCTTCTGCTCGAAGATCTCGTTGAATATGCCGGGGCTCTTGGCATGGGCCACGGGATGGGCCAGCATCACGAAGATCTCGGCCTTGCCGGTTCCGCGCATCGGTTTTACTCCTTTTCTTTTGACAGTTCGTGGCCGCTGAGGATCTCCAGCGCCCGGACGAGAGACGAGTGATCGGCCTCGGCGCCACCTGGATGGCCCGAACAGGCATTCATCAGTTGCTGCGCCATGGCGGTGTTCGGCAGCGCCACGCCAAGGACGCGGGCACTGTCAAGCGCCAGGTTGAGATCCTTCTGGTGGAGCTTGATGCGGAAGCCTGGGGCGAAGGTCCGGTCGATCATGCGCTGGCCATGCACTTCCAGGACGCGGGAAGCGGCGAAGCCACCCATCAGGGCGCCGCGCACCTTCGCCGGGTCGCACCCGGCCTTGCTGGCGAAGACAAGCGCTTCGGCCACGGCCTCGATGTTGAGCGCGACGATGATCTGGTTGGCGATCTTGCAGGTCTGCCCGGCGCCATTCTGCTCACCGATCAAAGTGACGTTCTTGCCGAGTGTATCAAAGATCGGCAGCGCCCGCTCGAACTCGGCGGCCGGGCCGCCGACCATGATGGTGAGGCTTTCCGCCTTGGCGCCGACCTCGCCGCCCGAGACCGGGGCGTCGAGGTAGCCGGCTCCCTTCTCTCGCAGTTTCGCCGCGAACGCCGCCGTGGCGATGGGGCTGATCGAGCTCATGTCGACGACAAGCTTGCCGGCTGACAGTCCTTCCAGGACCCCGTCCTCGCCCAACAGGACGCGTTCGACGTCAGGCGTGTCGGGCAGCATGGTGACGATGATCTCGGACCGCCGTGCCACTTCGGCGGCGGACGCGACGACCGATGCGGTCAGGCCCTGCGGTAGAGGGGAGCGATTGAGAACGGTGACGATCTCATGCCCGGCATCGGCCAGGTGGCGCGCCATCGGTGCCCCCATGACGCCAAGCCCGATGAACCCGATCCTCATTCTCCAGCTCCCATTCGAAAGTCCGTACATCGTATCTTGCAGCGTTTTGTAGCCATATGATATAGGACATCATACAAATTTCAATCCAGATGATTGGAGATGATCGCAAGATGCAAGAACGCCTCAACACGCTGAAAGCTGCCACAGCGGCTGGCCAGGCTCACATCGGCATCTGGTGCTCGCTGGCTTCGGCGCTCACCACGGAGATCGTCGCCGGCTCCGGAGCCGATTGGGTGCTGATCGACGGCGAGCACAGCCCCAACCATCTGCGCAGCATTATGGCGCAGCTTCAGGTGATGGGCGGCTTCGACAGCGAGGCTGTCGTCAGGCTGCCCTCCGACGATCCCAATCTGATCAAGCAGGCGCTGGATATCGGCGCACGCAGCCTGATGATCCCGAATGTACGGACCGCCGATCAGGCCCGCGCCATCGTCGCGGCCATGACTTATGCGCCCGGCGGATTTCGCGGCTTCTCGGTCGGTCACCGCGCCAACGCCTTCGGCCGCATCGCCGGCTACCACGCCAAGGCGCGTGAGCAGCAGCTTCTCGCCGTGCAGATCGAGGATGAATTGGGCGTGGCGAATGCCGCCGAGATCGCGGCGGTCGACGGCGTCGACGTTCTCTTCGTCGGTCCCGGCGATCTTTCCACCAATATGGGCGCGATGGGCAATCCCGGCGCGGCACATGTCCAGGAGGCAATCTCGTCCGTGCGCCAGGCCGCAACGGCGGCAGGCAAGGCAAGCGGCATCCTGGCGCCGGCGAGGGCCGATGCCGACCGCTACCTTGCCGAAGGCTTCACCATGGTTGCCGTCGGTTCGGACCTTGGCCTTCTTGCGCGGGGCTCGGATGCCCTGATCGCTTTGTTCAACCAGTAGCTTGGAGTCGGAGCCATGGCGATCCCGCCTTACAAAGCGCCATCGCGCAACGCCTACGACATCGTCATCGTCGGCGGAGCGGTTGTCGGCTCGTCCACGGCCTACTGGCTGAGCCAGGCGCTGGGCAGCGGTGCCTCGATCCTCGTGGTCGAGCGCGATAGCAGTTACGAGTTTTCATCGACAGCGCTGTCCACCAGCGCGATCCGGCAGCAATATTCCAATCCGATCAATGTGAAGATCAGCCAGTTCGGCATCGAGGTCATCCGCACCTTCCATGAGCGCATGGCACCCTTCTACAAGGACGAGCCGGCGCCCGATCTCGGCTTTCGTGAGCACGGCTATCTCTACTGCTGCTCCCCGGACGGCGTCGAAGCGGCCCGCGAGCGCGTCGACCTGCAGCGAAGTCTCGGGGCTCACACTGTCTTCCTCGAGCCGGGCCCGCTGAAGGATCGCTTTCCCTGGCTCAACGTGGATGATCTCGGCGGCGGTTCCTGGGGGGCCCGGGAAGAGGGCTGGTTCGATTCCATGGGGCTGATGAACGGTTTCCGCCGAGCCGCCCGCGCCAGCGGTGTCGAGTATATCGACAATGCCGTGACGGAGCTTGGCATCGCCAACGGGCGGGTCGTCTCAGTGCGCCTCGCGACCGGCCAGACGATCGCCTGCGGAACATTGGTCAACGCCGCGGGTCCGCGCGCGCAACAGGTCGCAGCCATGGCCGGCCTGTCGATCCCGGTCGCGCCGTACAAGCGCTACAGCTTCGTCTTCGCCAGTGCCAATCCGATCCCTGGCCGGATGCCCAACGTCATCGACCTTTCCGGTACATTCGTGCGCCCGGAAGGCGAGCTTTTTCTCACCGGCAACACCCCGCAGGGCGACGGGCCGGCCGGCTACGACGACTTCGAAATGCAGTATGAAGAGTTCGACGAATATATCTGGCCGGCGCTCTGGCATCGCGTCCCGGCCTTCGATGCCCTCAAGGTCCAGACCAGTTGGACCGGCCACTACGAGTACAACATGCTCGACCACAATGGCATCGTCGGCTTCCACCCGCAGGTGACCAATTTCATGTTTGCCAACGGCTTCTCGGGGCACGGGCTGCAACAGTCGCCAGCCGTGGGCCGGGGAGTTTCAGAACTCATCGTTCACGGGGCTTTCCAGACGCTCGATCTGTCGCCGTTCTGTTACGAGCGCATAGAGCGCAACGAGCCGTTCCTCGAGGAAGCGGTGATCTAGGGCGAGATGATCGACCGTTTTGCTGCCATTCTCCGGTATTCGGCCCTGTTCAGAATATGACAGCACCGGGGCAACACTATCACACCTTCAGCACAAGCGCCCTGGTTGTCCTCCTGGCCTCGAGATCGCGATGAGCGTCGGCAGTCTGCGCCAGTAGGCGCCGACCGGCGGGCATGCATAGGCAATGCGGTCGCCGACTGAAAAGCCTGAAACCTCCGGGCCGGCCGCTGCGATGAGACCGGCGGCTTCCATGCCCGGAACGCCTGGCGGCTGCAGGAGGTCGAAATGGCCGGTCCTGCAATAGACGTCGATGAAGTCGACGAGGATTGCCTTGGTCCCTGTGCCCTGGGCGCCGGCTCCAGGCAACTCCGGCTGGGTTGCAAATTGGCGGAGAGAGCGGGATTCGAACCCGCGTTACGGTCTCCCGTAAACACACTTTCCAGGCGTGCGCCTTCAACCACTCGGCCACCTCTCCGTCCATGCATGTCGCGTCGGCCGGTTTCGCCGTGCGGGTTGGGGAGATGCACCTCCCTTGGGGCTGAGGCGTGGAAATCCGCGCCGGCGCCGCCAACCAGCGAACGCCCTTCCCCGCACCTGAGCCGAAGCAACAGGCGCGGGGCTCATCTAGTCGATCCGGCGCCGAATGCCAAGCCATAACGGCAGTCTATTCGCTTTGCCGGCCACACAGTGTTTCACAAGGCGGCCGGCATGCCCGTTTTTACAGGCGCCGCCGCTGCAATGGTGTGCACAGGCAGGACCGCGGGGCCGGCCGCCCTTGACTTCCCCCGGAGTTGCCTGTCGGGTGCCGAGGCTTTGCGGGGGCATTGTGCGGACATGACATCGAGCAATGGACAGACGCTAGTCAGGCGGCCGGACAGCGGGCTGTCCTTCGTGCCGGTGGGCTGGCTTGTCTTCGTCATGGCGTGGTCGGTCTACGGCCTGATCTCCGTCTGGCCCGCGGTCGGCGCCACCGGCCTGCCAGACAGCGTGTTTTACCTTATCTATGGCGGGCTCGTCATCGATATCGTCACCATCCTGTGGGGGCTTTACCTGCTCGGCCTCGCCTTCGGCCGCTCGGCCCGCTTCCCGCGACGGTTCATCATCTGGCAGGTCGCCACAATCGTCTGGCTGGTGACCTGGCAGGCCTGTGCACTGACGATTTCGGATTTCGTCTTTTCGGGCCAGGCGCTTGCCATCATGGCTGCTCAAATCGCCATCGGCGTTCTCTGCATCTATCTGCTGCGCCGTGGATCCGAAGCCGATGCCGTTTATGTCAATCCGGAAACCGAAAGCCCATCGGCCTTCGTCTCGGTCGTCGCCGCGCTGCTCGGCATCGTCCTGGGCGCGGTCATCGGCGCCGTGGGCGGATTCGCCATCGGCTCGGTGATCGCTGATGCCACCGAGATGAGCTGTTTCGAGGGCGCCTGCGGCTATTTCGCCGTGTTCACCGGCCTGGCCGGCCTGGCGATCGGCGCCATAGGCGGCGGCGTTTTTGCCGTCTGGCGTGTCCATCGGCGCAAAAGGAAGCCGGCCGCATAGTTCGCGCAGGGCAACGAATCCGGGTTCACCCGGGCTTTAGAGACTTCGCCGGCACGTCGGTTTGCAAGGCACCAATCGCAAAAACCCGCCTGTGCGGCGGGTCGTCGGCGCAAGTCAACACCATGCCGAAATTGTTAGCATAGCTGCCCTCATATGTCAATGAAAAGCCACCCGGCCGACTGTCGTCCGGCCTTCTGTTGACCTGAGTTTGGAGTCTGCAAATTCGTGTATGGCGATTGCGATCCAGCCATGCGCATTCTATCTCTGAAAGGCCCCTCGGGAGGGGGACCAGCCCGGAGGAGGGTTCTGATGTTTCGCTTCGTCTTTCGTCTTGCCGCAATGATCGCGCTGTCGATTTCCGTCATCATGGCGGTGCTCGACGCGACACGCACCGTGGCGGCCTCCGTTCTGGTGCTGACCCCGCTCAACACCAGTTGGCTGGCGGTCTCCCCCGACACGCGGGCCGCCTTCGAAACCTTCATCCGAACCAAGGCCAGCCCGCTGCTGTGGGACGGCGCCATCGCCTGGGTGCTGAACCAGCCGGGCTTCGCCGTGTTCGCGGTGCTGGCTTTCCTGCTCTATGTGATAGGCTACAGGCGGCCACCGCGTGCTGGGCAGTTCGCCGCCACCTAGAGCATCGGACCCAAAAGCGGTTGCCGGTTTTGGAAAATCCGATGCTCAAACAAAGCCGCCGTCATGCGGCATCTTATGTTTCACCCGGAGAGGAGCCGCGCATGTTCTTTCTCAGCGACATGCTGAATAAGAAGCTCAATCTGCCGAAGCCCTCCGAGGCCCTGCCGGGCCGCGCCAGGGCGATCCCGACCGCATCCAGGCACAAGGTCTTGAAAAGATCGCTCAAGGGTCCTTATCCCGAGAGGCTGGAGACGGCGATGTTCGGACTGGGCTGCTTCTGGGGTGCGGAGCGGCTGTTCTGGCAGATCGAAGGCGTCTGGGTCACCGCGGCTGGCTATGCCGGCGGCTTCACCCCCAATCCGACCTATCAGGAGACCTGCACCGGGCTTACCGGTCATGCCGAAGTGGTGCTGGTGGTCCATGACCCCGAGATCGTCTCCTATGCTGGGCTTCTGAAGCTGTTCTGGGAAAGCCACGACCCCACGCAGGGCATGCGCCAGGGCAATGATGTCGGCACCGCCTATCGCTCCGCGATCTACACGAGCGACGAGGCGCAATTGTCGGCGGCGAGCGCCTCGCGCGATGCGTATGAGACCTCGCTGCGCGGTGCCGGCCACGGCAGGATCACCACCGAGATCGCGCCGGCGGCCGAATTCTACTTCGCAGAATCCGATCACCAGCAATATCTGGCGAAGAATCCTTACGGCACGTGCAACCTCAAAGGCACTGGCGTCGCTTGCGCCATCCCTGCCGCCGCCTCCGCCTGACACTTGGCGCAAGGACAAGCTGCGGTGCGGCTTGCCCGCACCAAGCTTTTCCAAAAGGTCAAAATTCCGCGTGAATTTTGTTTCGGGCCATGCCAGATTGCCGCCGAGCGGGAGGGAGTACACTCCTGGCTGACGTCGTATGCCTGCCGGAGAACCGGGCCGGCATGCGGCGCGTAACGGAAAAAATAACCGACAGGGTGTGGATCACATGAAACGTATCGTTCTCGGCCTCCTGGCCGCAACCGCAATGGTTCTTCCGGCTTTCGCCGCGGATGTCCAGCCGGCCATCCTCTATGATCTCGGCGGCAAGTTCGACAAATCCTTCAACGAGGCTGCCTACAACGGCGCCGAAAAATTCAAGACGGAAACCGGTACGGCCTACGTCGAATTCGAGGTCTCCAATGCCTCGCAGCGTGAGCAGGCGCTGCGCCGCTTCGCCGAGGACGGCCGCAACCCGATCGTCATGGCCGGCTTTGCCTGGACGGACGCGCTGGCCAAGGTCGCCGCCGAATATCCCGACCTGAACTTCGCCATCATCGACGACCAGGTCGATCTGCCGAACGTGCGGTCGCTGAAGTTCAAGGAACAGGAGGGCTCCTACCTCGTCGGCGTCCTGGCGGCCATGGCTTCGAAGTCGAAGAAGGTCTCCTTCGTCGGCGGCATGGATATCCCGCTGATCCGCAAGTTCGAATGCGGCTATGTCGGCGGCGCCAAGTCAGCGGGCGCGACCGACGTCATCCAGAACATGACGGGTGATACGCCGGCTGCCTGGAACGATCCGGCCAAGGGCGGCGAGATCGCCAAGACGCAGATCGACCAGGGCTCCGACGTGGTCTATGCCGCGGCAGGCGGCACCGGCGTCGGCGTGCTGCAGGCGGCGGCAGATGCCGGCAAGCTCGGCATCGGCGTCGATTCCAACCAGAACGGCCTGCAGCCGGGCAAGGTGCTGACCTCGATGCTGAAGCGCGTCGACGTCGCCGTCTACACCGCCTTCATGGACGGCAAGAACGGCACCTTCAAAGGCGGAGTCGAGAATCTGGGCCTCAAGGAAGGCGGCGTCGACTACGCCATGGACGACAACAACAAGGCGCTGGTGACGGAAGAGATGAAGGCGGCCGTCGAAAAAGCCAAGGCCGACATCATTGCCGGCAAGGTCGAAGTACACGACTATACGGCTGACAACGCTTGCCCCTATTGAGCGGCACGAACACACAGCCATGATCTGCAAACCGCCGGGCGCCAGCCCGGCGGTTTTGCCTTATACGGGTTCGAGCGAAACCTTCGCTCCGTGCCGGACACCGTTTGGGGATACGGATGCAGCCGACGATCGAACCCATGGGCGAGCACGACATAGCAGCTGTCGCGCAACTGCGCCTGGCTGCCTTTTTCGCGGGAACCGGAAGGACCCTCGGTGAAGATGCGGCAGGGCTTCGCGACTTGATCGCCGGTGACGGCTTCGAGGCGGCATTCGTGGCCCGGATCGGCGACACCCCGGTCGGGACATGCCTGCTGGTCCGCCACGAACTGGAGCCCGCACATGATCTGACGCCATGGCTGGCCGGGTTGGTTGTCGATGCAAGGTATCGACGCCGAGGCATCGCCACCGCGCTGGTCAAGGCAACGGAAGCCCATGCGGCGTCACGGGGCGTCGAGATGCTCCATCTCTACACGTGGGATGCGCGTGATTTCTACGCGGCTCTCGGCTGGAATACCGTTGAGATAAGCGGCTCGGACGGCGAGAAGATGGCGCTGATGTCGCGCCGGCCCCGCCTATAGCAGCTTCGCGACGACACAGCCCAGCGCGAACGCCACCATCAGCCCGGCGGCAACGAAAACTCCGCGCCGGCCGCCAAGCGCGTGCACGCCAATGCCGTATGGTGGCCGGGACAGGCTTCGGATCACCGTGCGCGGTTTGACCTCATTGCCGCCGAGCTCGACGCTGCGCATCTGAGGTAACTCGGCTAGGCGTTGGGTAACCAGTTCCCAATGCCTGCCAGGCAGCAGGCCGCGTTTTCCGTAACGGTCGAAGAAATACATCTGCTCGGCAAGTCGCACGACCGCGTCGCGGAAGGCGGGATCGACCTCCAGGTCACGTTCGGCCCGTTCGCGGTCTTTGTCGTTCATAAGACCGAGCACATATTCGCCGGCCCGCGCGATGCGATCGTTTTCACTGACCACGGCGTGCACCTTCCCTTTTTCCTCACCAGTGCGGCGGCTTGGTTACCGGCACTTCATCTCCTGTCTGCTCCTCCAGCGCCAGGAAGCGATCCGTCAGCGCGTCGAGCTTGCGCTGCATGCGCTCGATCACTTTCCACTGCTCGGCGATCTGGCCGGACAGTTCCTCGATGATCTTCTCCTGCTCGGCGGCGCGTATTTCCAGCGTCGTCAGCCGGTCAGCGGGCGTGATCATGTGAATTCCCCAGTCTCATCGCGATGTCGTTGACCGCGATGTCTTGCGCCGTAATGCGAATTCCGGCGCCGTCATACTAGCGAATGTGAAGGCCCCGGCCACGTTGCAAATTGACAAGCGCACCGGGATTTGTCGAGAGTGAACCGGCTCCGGCAATTGGCACGGGCGGAGCGTCATGCTAGGCGTTTTGACCAAGCGATAAAAAAATAAGAGTGGGACAGGCTGCATGGCGCAAGCCGCAATCGAGTTGATCGGCATCAACAAGAGTTTTGGTGCGGTGCGCGCCAACCGGGACATCAATCTTGAGATCGGTCGCGGCACGATCCACGGCATTGTCGGCGAGAACGGAGCTGGCAAGTCGACGCTGATGTCGATCCTCTACGGCTTCTACCAGGCCGACAGCGGCGAGATCCGCGTTGGCGGCCAGCCGGCCTCGATCAAAACCCCCAATGACGCCATCGCGCTCGGCATCGGCATGGTGCATCAGCACTTTATGCTGGTCGACAATTTCACGGTGCTGGAGAACGTCATCCTCGGCGCCGAAAGCGATGCGCTGCTGAAGAAGAGCATCGCCAAGGCGCGCTCCGAACTGGAGCGGCTGGAGCGTGAATACGGGCTGGAAGTCGATCCCGATGCAATCATCGAGGAACTGCCGGTCGGCCTGCAGCAGCGGGTGGAGATCCTGAAAGCACTCTATCGCGGCGCCGAGATCCTGATCCTCGACGAGCCTACGGGCGTGCTGACACCGGCCGAGGCCGACCATCTGTTCCGCATCCTCGGGCAGTTGAAAGACCAGGGCAAGACGGTGGTGCTGATCACCCACAAATTGCGCGAGATCATGGCCATCACCGACACCGTGTCGGTGATGCGCCAGGGCACGATGGTGGCGACGCGCGAGACCAGGAAGACCACGGTCGAGGAACTGGCCGAGCTGATGGTCGGGCGGCGCGTGCTCTTGCGGGTCGAGAAGGGCGAGGCCGAGGCCGGCGCCGTCAAGCTCGCGGTCAAGAACCTGACGGTGAAGGATACGCGCGGCGTCACCATGGTCGACGACATCTCCTTCGATATCAGGGCCGGCGAGATCGTCGGCATCGCCGGTGTTGCCGGCAACGGACAATCCGAACTGCTCGAGGCGATTTCCGGCATCAGGCGTGCCGTGTCCGGCTCGGTCATGCTCGACGGCAAGCCGATCGACCTGACCGGCGCCGCCGACCCCGGCGAACTGCGCGACCGTGGCCTCGCGCATGTGCCGGAGGACCGCCATCACGTCGGGCTGGTGCTGGCCTTCGAGGAGAACGAGAATTCGATCCTCGGCTATCACGATGATCCCCGTTATTTGAAGGGGCCGTTCCTCAACATCGATGCCATCCGCAACGATGCCAGGGACAAGATCGCCAAATACGACATCCGCCCGGCCGACTGCCGGCTGAAGACCGCCAATTTTTCCGGCGGCAACCAGCAGAAGATCGTGCTGGCGCGGGAGATGGAACAGGACCCTGGTGTTCTGATCGTTGGCCAGCCGACACGCGGCGTCGATGTCGGCGCCATCGAATTCATCCACAAGCGCCTGATCGCCATGCGCGACCAGGGCAAGGCGGTGCTGGTGGTGTCGGTCGAGCTTGACGAGATCCGTTCGCTGTCCGACCGTATCCTGGTGATGTTTGCCGGCCGCATCGTCGGCGAGCGCGGCCCCGAAGCGACCGAGGGCGAGCTCGGCCTGCTGATGGCCGGCATCGAGCACCAGGAGGCCGCCGAATGAGCGCGCCTTACGCCAAACTGCCGGCCTGGGCCGACTATGGCCTGATCCCGCTGATCAATCTGTTCGTCGCCTTCGTCGTCGCCGGCTTCGTCGTGCTTCTGGTCGGCGAGAATCCGTTGCGCGCAGCCGTCATCCTGGTCGAAGGCGCCTTCGGCAAAGGCACCGGCATCGCCTTCACCCTCTTTTATGCCACCACCTTCATCTTCACCGGGCTTTCGGTGGCGGTGGCCGCGCATTGCGGCCTGTTCAACATCGGCACCGAAGGGCAGGCCTACATCGCCGGCCTCGGCATCGCCATCGTCTGCCTGAGCTTCGACAGCACACTGCCATGGTGGCTGACCTTCCCGCTGGCGATCATTGCTGCGGCGGCGGTGGGCGCATTGTGGGCGCTCATCCCGGCCTATCTGCAGGCCAAGCGTGGCTCGCACATCGTCATCACCACCATCATGTTCAACTTCATCGCCGCCTCGATCATGGTTTACCTGCTGGTCGGCCCGTTGAAGCCAGCCGCCTCGCAAGCGCCGCAGACGCGCAACTTCCTCGCCGGCGCGGAATTGCCCAAGCTCAACTGGATCATCGAGCTGTTCGGCGCCAAGATCCGTTCGGCGCCGCTCAACGTCACCTTCCTGCTGGCCCTGGTCATGGCGTTCTTGGTCTGGCTGCTGATCTGGCGCACCAAGCTCGGCTATGAAATGCGCACCTACGGTCACAGCCCGAAAGCGGCACGCTATGCCGGCATTTCCGAAACCCGCATCATCATCACCGCCATGATGATCTCGGGCGGGCTGGCCGGCATGATGGCACTCAATCCGGTGATGGGCGATCAGCACAATGTCGCCATCGACTTCGTTTCCGGCGCCGGCTTCGTCGGCATCGCCGTGGCGCTGATGGGCCGCCTGCACCCTGTCGGCATCGTGCTGGCGGCGATCCTGTTCGGCATGCTCTACCAGGGCGGCGCCGAGCTCGCCTTCGAGATGCCGGCAATCAGCCGCGATATGATCGTCATCATTCAAGGCTTGGTGATCCTGTTTGCCGGTGCCCTCGAGCACATGTTCCGGCCCTACATCCAGGCGCTGTTCGCCTCGTTCAGTCCGCGATCGGTCGGTATGGAAGCGGTCAAGGGGAAAGGTGCCTGAGATGGATGTGTTCAACGCGATCATCCAGACATTGGACTCCACCATCCGCCTCTCGGTGCCCCTGCTGCTTGCCTGCCTCGCCGGGCTCTATTCGGAGCGCGCCGGCATCTTCGACATCGGCCTCGAAGGCAAGATGCTGGTCGGCGCCTTCGCCGGTGCTGCGGCCGCTTCCGTGTTCCATTCGGCCTTTCTCGGCCTCGGCATGGCGATCCTGATCTCGGTCGCCTTCGCCATGGTCCACGGCTTTGCCTCGATCACCCATCGCGGCAACCAGATCGTCTCCGGCGTGGCGATCAATTTCATCGCCGCCGGCTCGACCATCATCCTGGGCCAGGCCTGGTTCCAGCAGGGCGGGCGCACGCCGGCGCTGCAACCAGGCGAGCGCTTCGAGGCCATCACCTTGCCGGGTGCCGAGGCCATCCGCGACGTGCCGATCATCGGACCGATCTATGCCGAGCTCCTGTCAGGCCACTCGATCCTGGTCTATCTTGCCTTCCTGATGGTGCCGTTCACCTGGTGGGTGCTGTTTCGCACCCGTTTTGGCCTCAGGCTGCGCGCCGTAGGCGAGAACCCGGCCGCCGTCGATACCGCCGGCATATCGGTCGCCTGGCTGCGCTACAGGGCGCTGATCTGCACCGGCATCCTCACCGGCATTGCCGGCGCCTACCTGTCGATGGTGCAAAATGGCGGATTCGTGAAGGACATGACCGCCGGCAAGGGCTATATCGCGCTGGCAGCCCTGATCTTCGCCAAGTGGAAGCCGGTCAACGCTATGTTCGCCTGCCTTCTGTTCGGCTTCCTGGACGCGGCGTCGATCCGCCTGCAGGGATCACCGCTGCCCATCATCGGCAAGGTGCCGGCGCAGTTCATGCAGGCGCTGCCCTACATCCTCACCGTCATCCTGCTCGCCGGCTTCATCGGCAAGGCAATCCCACCACGCGCCGGCGGCGTGCCTTATGTCAAGGAACGTTGAGCGGCAGGTCGGCTTTGCGCCGGGTTTTGAACACGATCATCGGAGAGAACACCGGAATGTCGCATGATCTGTTCGAGGCCGCCAAGGCCGCCATGGCCAGGGCCTACGCGCCCTATTCGAAGTTTCCGGTCGGCGCTGCCTTGCGAACCGAAGACGGGCGCGTCTTTACCGGCGCCAACATCGAAGTCGCCTCTTATCCGGAAGGCTGGTGCGCCGAGACCACGGCGCTCGGCCACTACATTATGGGCGGCGGCGGCAAGATCGTCGAAATCGCCGTCATCGCCGAACGCATGGCGAAATGCTCGCCTTGCGGCGGCTGCCGGCAGCGGCTGGCCGAATTCTGCCGGCCGGAAACAAAGCTCTATCTCTGCGACAATGCAGGTGTGGCCGAGACCGTGACCATGGGCGACATGCTGCCTTACGGCTTCCGCGGCGATATTTTGAAATGAACAACGGGCTCAAATGAACAGCTGGCAGCGATGACGGAAAAAGCCCTGGATCATCTCGTCGAAAGGCTGGACGGCCTGGCGCCGGCCACGGCACTGGTGCTCGGTTCGGGCCTCGGCGGTCTGGTCGCCCAGATCGAGGACCCGATCCGCATCTCCTATGCCGACCTGCCCGGTTTTCCCAGAAGCGGTGTCACCGGGCACGCCGGCGAAGTGGTGGCAGGGCTGTTTGCCGGCGTGCCGGTGCTGATGCTTTCGGGCCGCGCCCATTACTACGAGCACGGCGTTGCCGCGGCGATGCGGCCGGTGCTGGAAGTGCTTGCCGGCATCGGCATCACGAAGCTGATCCTCACCAATGCCGCCGGCTCGGTCGATCCGGACATGCCGCCGGGCTCGGTGATGCTGATATCGGACCATATCAATTTCTCGGGCACCAACCCGCTGATCGGCGAACCAAGCGACCGGCGTTTCGTCGGCCTGACTGAAGCCTATGATGCCGGCATCCGCCAGGCCATCGAACGGGCGGCAAATGCGACCGGCACCACCCTGCACAAGGGCGTCTATATGTGGTTCTCCGGCCCATGCTTCGAAACGCCGGCCGAGATCCGCATGGCGCGCATCATGGGCGCCAATGCGGTCGGCATGTCGACCGTACCGGAGGTCATTCTCGCCCGCTTCCTCGGACTGCGCGTCGCCG
Organism: Mesorhizobium sp. M0870; assembly: GCF_040319775.1. Taxonomy (NCBI): domain Bacteria; kingdom Pseudomonadati; phylum Pseudomonadota; class Alphaproteobacteria; order Hyphomicrobiales; family Phyllobacteriaceae; genus Mesorhizobium; species Mesorhizobium sp. M0870. Next base: position 104,604 of record NZ_JAMYOI010000006.1, on the reverse strand, counting down.
CCTGTTCGGTCATCACCAATTTGGCGGCCGGCATGACCGGGGCCGAGCTATCGCACCAGGAGACCAAGGACATGGCGCCGGTAGGCGGCGCGCGGCTGGCGACGATCCTGCAGCGCGTGTTCCACGACGGACTGCTGGAGACCTGATGCTTCCCCAGGAAATCATCCGCCGCAAGCGCGATGGCCTCAGGCTGTCGGAAGAGGAGATCGCCGGCTTCGTCGAGGGCGTGACGTCAGGCGCCGTTACCGATGGCCAGGCTGGCGCCTTCGCCATGGCGGTGTTCTTCAACGGCATGAGCCGCGACGAGGCCGTGGCGCTCACGCTGGCGATGCGCGATTCCGGCGATGTGCTCGACTGGTCGGACCTGCCCGGCCCGGTCACGGACAAGCATTCGACCGGCGGCGTCGGCGACAATGTCTCGCTGATGCTGGCGCCGATCGTCGCCGCCTGCGGCGCCTATGTACCGATGATCTCGGGGCGCGGCCTTGGCCACACCGGCGGCACGCTGGACAAGATGGATGCCATCCCCGGCTACATCAGCCAGCCCGATGTCGCGCTGTTTCGCAAGGCGGTGCTCGAAACAGGCTGTGCCATCATCGGCCAGACCGCCGACCTCGCGCCCGCCGATCGACGGCTCTATGCGATCCGCGACGTCTCCGGCACGGTCGAATCAGTGCCGCTGATCACCGCTTCGATCCTGTCGAAGAAGCTGGCGGCCGGGCTGCAATCGCTGGTGCTCGACGTCAAGGTCGGCAACGGCGCCTTCATGGAAAAATCGCGCGACGCCACCGCACTCGCCAACAGCCTGGTTGAGATCGCCAACGGCGCCGGACTGAAGGCTTCGGCGTTGATCACCGGCATGAACGAGCCGCTGGCGTCGGCCGCCGGCAACGCCGTCGAGGTGCGCAACGCCGTTGATTTCCTCACCGGTCGGTTTCGCGACCGGAGGCTCGAGGATGTGACGCTGGCGCTGGCTGCCGAAATGCTGCAGTCGGCCGGGCTGGTATCGTCCAACCAGGATGGCATGCGGCGCGCCACCGAAACGCTCGCCGGCGGCCGCGCCGCCGCCACTTTCGCACGCATGGTGGCCGCGCTTGGCGGCCCCGCCGATTTCATCGAGAAGCCGGAAAAATATCTGCCTGCGGCGGCGATCGAATTTGCCGTCAAGGCAACCGCAAACGGCTTCGTCACCGGCATCGCCACCCGCGATATCGGGCTCGCCGTGGTCGGCCTGGGAGGGGGGCGCACGCGGCCGGACGACCAGATCGACCCCGCGGTCGGCATCACCAGGCTGTTGCCGGTCGGTGCGGAGGTTGGGATCGGCGAGCCGCTGGCGCTGGTCCATGCCCGCTCATCGGCCGATGCCGAGAGCGCTGCCGCAACCGTGCTTTCGGCCTATACGGTCGGCGCCTCGAAGCCGCCCGCCGACAAGTCGGTCATCCGGCGGATTCTGCCGCGCGGCTAAAGCAATTTCAGGAAAAGTGTGAAACGGCTTCCCGGGAAAAGCGCATAGCGCTTTCCCTTGGGAATTGCGGAAACGAACAGCCTTACTGGACGAGCAGCAGCGTGCCGTTCTCGACCTGGTATTTGTCGAGCCGGTTGAGGAAGCTCATGCCGATCAGATTGGTGCGCAGCGCCCTGTCGTCGAGCACAATGGTCTGGACGTCATTGACCGTGATGTTGCCGATCTGCAGGCGGTCGATCATGGCCACGGCCGCCTTGATGGTGCCGTTGGCCGTGTTGACCTCGTGGCTGAAGTCCGAAGCATTCAGCGACAAGCCGATCCTGCGTGCCGTCGAAATGTTGATGGCGACCAATGTCGCACCGGTGTCGATCATGCCGTCGACCTGGCGTCCGTTGAACTTGAAAGCCGATGAGAAATGTCCGCGCTCGTCAGCCGCGACGACCACCTTGCGGCCCATCGGCAGCGGTACCGCGGGCTTGTTGGGCACCGATGCCAGATTGACGTCTGGTTGGGCTTCGACCGCTTGTTTGCCCGGCACCGCCGACCTCAGCAGGTTTTCGACGAGTTGCGGATTGGACTGATACACAATCGGTATCGATGCCGATGAACCGGCGAAAACGGCAAGGATGAGAAGCTTGCGCAGCATGGATCGGCCTCGCCGCATGACCCCGAAAATCGGGATCGATTTTCGGAAAGGCTCATGCGCAAAATCAAAGTGCTACAGCGTCCTTTGCGCGTCCGAAATGGACGCGCGGCGCCGTAGTGACAGCCGATCGTTAGACCCGGATGGTGTTTGACGCTTTAACGCGCGCCAAAACCGCGCCTTTGCGTAAATATTTGGTAAATCGGACCAGGCGACTTCGCCTGATATTACTTGGTCCCGTACATGCGGTCGCCGGCGTCGCCAAGGCCGGGCATGATGTAGCCCTTCTCGTTGAGCTGGCGGTCGATCGAAGCAGTGAAGACGGGAACGTCCGGATGCGCCTTGATGAAGCGCTCGATGCCTTCGGGCGCCGCCAGCAGGCAAAGGAAACGGATGTTGGTGGCACCACGCTCTTTCAGCTTGTCGATCGCCGCGATCGCCGAATTGGCGGTCGCCAGCATCGGATCGACGACGATCACCAGCCGGTCGGCGAGGTCGCTCGGCGCCTTGAAGAAATATTCGACCGCTTCCAGCGTTTCGTGATCGCGGTAGAGACCGACATGGGCGACGCGGGCCGCCGGAACCAGGTCGAGCAGGCCTTCCAGCAAGCCGTTGCCGGCGCGCAGCACCGAGGCGAAGACCAGTTTCTTGCCCTCAAGCGTCGGCGCTTCCATGGTTTCCATCGGCGTCTCGATGGTCGTCGTCGTCAGTTCGAGGTTGCGGGTGACCTCGTAGCCGAGCAGCAGCGAGATTTCGCGCAGCAGCCGGCGAAAGCCGGCCGTCGAGGTTTCCTTCTTGCGCATGATGGTCAGCTTGTGCTGGACAAGCGGGTGGTCGACGACGGTGACGCCCTTCATGGTGTTCTCCTGATGCCTGCGCCCGAAAATGCGCGCATGGCCCTTTCGGACGCGCCGCGCTTCAAGCTGCCTGGGCGAACCCTAGCGGCAATGCGCCGGCCAAGGAACCGCTTGGCCCGCACCGACCACAGCTTTGTCGGCGGAAATCAGCGTGCCGCGCTGCTCAACCGGGCAAGAAGTGCCGTCTTTGTCTTTCTGTCGACGAAAGCGGCTTCGATGGCTGTACGGGTAACGGCGGCCAGCGCCTTTTCGTTCATCGAGAAATGCTCGGCGGCAATGTCGTATTCGCGCTTCAGCGAGGTCCAGAAATAGGGCGGATCATCGGAATTGAGCGTCACCTTGCAGCCTGCCGCCTGCAGGGACGGAAACGGATGGTCGGCAAAACTGTCGAACACCTTGAGCGCGATGTTGGAACCGGGGCAGCATTCCAGCACGACGCCCTCGTCGGCGATGCGCCTGACGAGGTCCAGGTTCTCGATGGCGCGCACGCCATGGCCGATGCGGGACGGACGGATATGATCGAGCGCCGCCTGGACGGTCTCCCAGCCCGTCAGTTCGCCGGCATGGATGGTGATGCCGAGCCCGGCTTCGCGGGCGATCTCGAAAGCCCTGACATAGTCCTCCATATCGCCGATGCGCTCATCGCCGGCAACGCCGAAACCGGTGACCAGCGGATGCCCGCAGCGCGCCGCGAAGCGCGCCGCCTGCTCGATCGACTCGACGCCGACATGGCGCACGCCGGTAACGATCATGCGGCCCTCGATGCCGGTCTTGGCCTTGGCGCGGGCCATGCCTTCGCCGAGCGCATCGGTATAGGCTTTCGGCGACAGCCCGGCCTTTTTCGCGTGGTCCGGCGAGGTGAACACTTCGGAATAGATGGCGCCATCGCGAGCGAGACTGGTCAGATAATGGTCGGCCAGCCGCGCATAGTCCTCCTCGGTCCGGAACAGATCGGCGGAAAAATCATAAGCCGCCAGGAAGGAGGTGAAATCGTGCCAGACGAAGGAACCGTTCTGGATATAGGGCGAGGTGTCCTTGCCGTATTTCTGCGCCTGGCGGACGACGAGTTCGGGCGCCGCTGCCCCTTCGATGTGGCAGTGCAGTTCCGCTTTCAAAGGCATTCAATCATCCCGTCGGTCCGTCCAGGTCTCGAAAACCCGCCACCTGGAAGCGCGGCTGAACACCGCGCCTTAAACAATAGCGCCCGCACCATCGATCGGCTATGGTCCCGCCGGTTTTATGACGGATCAAAAAAATGTCAGTTGAGAGAACCACGGCCGCGGGCGGCATGGAAACCTCCTATGGTTTCAAGCGTGTAGGGGCTGGCGACAAGCAGTCCCTGGTCAACGATGTTTTCCACAAGGTCGCCAACCGCTACGACCTGATGAACGATCTGATGTCGGCCGGCCTGCACCGGCTGTGGAAGGACGCCATGGTCACCTGGCTCAATCCTCCCAAAAGGATCGGCTGGCGCGTGCTGGACGTTGCCGGCGGCACCGGCGACATCGCCTTCCGCATCGTCGATGCCAGCCACGGCAATGCTCATGCCACCGTGCTCGACATCAATGGCTCGATGCTGGCTGTCGGCCGCGACCGGGCCGAAAAGAAGGGCCTGTCCGGCAACACCGATTTCGTCGAGGCCAATGCCGAGGAACTGCCCTTCCCTGATGCCACATTCGATGCCTACACCATCGCTTTCGGCATCCGCAACGTACCGCGCATCGAGGTGGCCTTGGGCGAAGCGTTTCGCGTGCTGAAGCCCGGTGGGCGCTTCCTGTGCCTGGAATTTTCCGAGGTCGAGATGCCGCTGCTCGACAAGGCCTATGAAGCCTGGTCGTTCAACGCCATTCCCAAGATCGGCAAGATGGTCACTGGCGACGGCGAACCCTATTCCTATCTGGTCGAATCGATCGCCAGGTTTCCCAATCAGCAGAATTTCGCGACGATGATTTCCCGCGCCGGCTTCGACCGCGTTTCCTTCCGCAACTATTCCGGCGGTATTGCAGCACTTCATTCGGGCTGGAAGCTTTGAGGCCGGACCGCATTTCTCATAATCGACGCGTGCTATGCCGGTTCAAAGAGCCGGCAGGATTGGCGCTGCCATGAGCAATGTCAGTGCAGGATTCCGGCTCGTAAGGGCCGGCTGGGTGCTGGTCCGCGAGGGTGTCGTCGCCGCCTTGCCGGGTGAGGAGCTGTCCGGCCTGCCGAAGTTCGGCTGGCGGATGGCGCGGCTGTTCACCCGCCGCCGCGCGCTGGCCTATGAGCGCAGCGACCGGCTGGCCAAGGCGGTCGTCCGACTCGGTCCATCTTATGTAAAGCTCGGCCAGTTCCTGGCGACACGGCCCGACGTCGTCGGCAACGACATGGCGCTCGATCTCGCCACGTTGCAGGACAAGATGCACACCTTCCCCAGGGCCGAGGCCATCGCGGCGGTCGAGGCTTCGCTCGGGCGCAAGGTCGGCGATCTCTATACGCAATTCGGCGACCCGGTCGCCGCCGCCTCCATCGCCCAGGTCCATGCCGCCGACGCTCTCCATGACGGCATTGCCACCAAGGTGGCGGTCAAGGTGATCCGGCCCGGCGTGCGCCGCCGTTTCTTCCAGGATCTCGAAAGCTATTTCCTCGCCGCTCGCCTGCAAGAGAAATACATCCCCTCGTCACGCCGGCTGCGGCCGGTCGAGGTCACCCAGACGCTGGCACAGACCACCAAGATCGAGATGGATCTTCGCCTCGAGGCGGCGGCTCTCTCGGAGCTCGGCGAAAGCACCAGGGATGACTCCGGCTTTCGCGTGCCGTCCGTCGACTGGGAGCGCACCGGCCGCGACGTCTTGACCATGGAATGGGTCGACGGTGTCAAGATGAACGACATTGCCGGCCTGGAGGCCGCCGGCCATGAACTGAAGGCGATCGCAGCAAACCTCATCCAGTCGTTCCTGCGCCACACGCTGCGCGACGGGTTCTTCCATGCCGACATGCATCCGGGCAATTTGTTCGTCGAGGCAAACGGCACCATCGTTGCCGTCGATCTCGGCATTGCCGGCAGGCTCGGCAAGAAGGAGCGCCGCTTCCTCGCCGAAATTCTCTATGGCTTCATCACGCGCGACTATCTGCGTGTCGCCGAGGTCCATTTCGAGGCCGGCTATGTGCCGCGCCAGCACAATGTTGCAGCCTTCGCGCAGGCGATCCGGGCCATCGGCGAGCCGATCCATGGCCAGCCGGCCGAGACCATCTCGATGGCCAAGCTTCTGACGCTGCTGTTCGAGGTCACCGAACTCTTCGACATGGCGACGCGGCCCGAATTGATCCTGTTGCAGAAGACCATGGTGGTGGTCGAGGGCGTGGCGCGCACGCTCGACCCGGCCTTCAACATGTGGAAGACGGCCGAGCCGGTGGTCGGCGACTGGATATCAGGCAATCTTGGGCCGCGTGGCATGATGATCGATGCGCGTGACGGCGCCAGGGCGCTGCTCACGCTGGCCCGCCAGATTCCCGAGCTTGCGGCGCGCACCGACCGGCTGTCGCGCGAGATCGACCTGATGGCGGAGCACGGCCTGCGCTTCGACGAAACCACCGCCCACGCCATTGGCAAGGCCGAGGCGCGCTACAGCCGCTCCGGCCGCTGGGCACTGTGGGTCATCGCGCTGACGCTCGTCTATATCGCCTGGAAGATCATCTGAGTGCATGCAATGACAGCAATGCTGTCATTGCATGCACGCTGCTTGTTGCCTATATTAAGCGGCATGGAGCAAGACCATGAGCACGATAACAGTCCGCAACCTTGACGACAACGTGAAGCAGGTGCTCCGCGAGCGCGCCGCCGCGCGCGGCGTTTCGATGGAGCAGGAAGTGCGGGATGCCTTGCGTGAGGCGGCAATCCCAAAAACCAGGCTTGAGAATGGGGCGTGGCGACTGAAGGCTTCCCGTGACGAAATCTTGGCGCTCGGGCGGAAGCTGGAACGCCCTTTTGATCTCAAAGCGATTACTGACCATATGTGGGACGAGGGACTTCTGTGACAGTCGCGGTCGATACCTCGGCGTTGATCGCAATCCTTGGCGCGGAGCCGGATGCCGCTGCATTCGTCGACGTTTTCGGTACCTCATCTGTTGCACTGGTAAGCGCAGCGACGCTGCTGGAGGCGCATTGTGTCGCGAGCCGGTCGAGTGATGGCGTTAACGTCAACGAACTCAAACTGCTAATCGATCTTCTCGAGTTGACGGTAGTTCCTTTTGATTTAGCGCAGCTTGAAGTCGCACGGCTTGCCTACTCTCTCTATGGCCGTGGATCTCATCATCGTGCTGATCTCAACATGGGCGACTGTTTCGCTTACGCCTTGGCCAAGACGCGAAACCTGCCGCTGCTTTTCAAGGGTAATGATTTCATCCATACCGATATCGAACCGGCGCTGAAGCCGGCATGACACTGGACAGGAACTGGTCTCAGGCATGAGCCTCTCCGGCAAGCGCATCCTGCTCATCATTGGCGGCGGCATCGCCGCCTACAAGGCGCTCGATCTGATCCGCCGGCTGCGCGAGCGTGGTGCGGCGGTGCGGGTGATCATGACATCGGCGGCACAGGAATTCATCACCACGCTGTCGGCCGGCGCGCTCTCCGCCGACCATGTCTTTACCGAACTGTTCGACCGCCAGGACGAGCACGATGTCGGCCACATCAGGCTGTCGCGCGAGGCCGATCTGCTGGTGGTGGCGCCCGCCACCGCCGACCTGATGGCCAAGCTCGCAAACGGCCACGCCAACGATCTGGCCTCCACGGTGCTCATCGCCACGGACAAGCCGGTGTTGATGGCGCCGGCCATGAACACCAGAATGTGGGCGCATCCGGCCACCCGCCGCAATCGCGCGACGCTGCAGAAGGACCGCGTCACCTTCGTCGGTCCGGCCAGGGGTGAGATGGCCGAAAGCAATGAAGCCGGCGAAGGCCGCATGGCCGAGCCGCTGGAGATCGTCGCCGCCATCGAGGCACTGCTCGACGTCGGCCCGAAGTCGCTGTCGGGGCGCAAGATCATCGTCACCTCCGGCCCGACGCATGAGCCGATCGACCCGGTGCGCTACATCGCCAACCGTTCGTCCGGCAAGCAGGGCCATGCCATAGCGGCAGCGCTGGCCAGGCTCGGCGCCGATGTGCACCTCGTCTCCGGCCCTGTCGGCATTGCCGATCCGGCTGGCGTGAAGACCATCCATGTCGAACGTGCGCAAGAGATGCGGGACGCGGTGGAACAGCTCCTGCCCGCAGACGCGGCGGTGTTCGTCGCCGCCGTGGCCGACTGGCGAACCGAGAATTCAGCCGGTGAGAAGATCAAGAAGGTCGCCGGCGAAGGGCCGCCGGTGCTGCGCATGGTCGAGAATCCCGACATTCTCGCCGGCGTCGGCCATCACAGCCAGCGACCCGGCCTGGTTATCGGCTTCGCCGCCGAGACGCAGGATCTCCTGCGCAACGCCGAGGCCAAACTCAAGAAAAAAGGCGCCGATCTCATCGTCGCCAACGACGTGTCGCAGGGAAGCGGCGTCGGTTCTTCGGGCGTGATGGGCGGCGATCGCAACCGGGTGCGGATCGTGTCAAAGGCTGGCGTCGAGGAATGGCCGGAGATGAGCAAGGATGATGTGGCGGCGCGGCTCGCCGCCCTGATCGCCGAAAGGCTTAAAACGATCGTCGTTTGAGCTGAAAGACGTTCTGCTGCAGTGACGCACCGCCCTGCCGCGAGACGGCATTCAGGCGGCGCGCTTTAAGTCCTGCGGCTCTACATCAATTGGTCAAAAGCTCGGCGGTCCGGGCAAGCGCGCCGGCGAAGCCGTTGAGCGGAATGGAAAAGCTCACCGCTTGTCCGGTGTCTGCCGCGAAAGCGTCGATCTTCAGTGTGGTGCCTGATTTCAGCAGTGGCGTGACAGTCGCATCGAACACCACCGGCACCAGACAGCCGACGACCTGGCAGGTGTTGAACGCCAGGCTGCCGTCCAGCTTCTGATCCTCGATGGTCAGGCTGACCCCCTTGGCCAGCGCCAGGCCGAACGGCAACGCAAGCGTGCCCGTGGCATCCTCGCCGGTCTTGCTCGACAGCTCTATCGCCAGCAGCCGCTGATTGCTTTGCTTGTTGAATTGCTGATGCGACAGGCTGCAGGTCTTGGCCGTGCCCGATATCTGGCAATTGACCGTCCAGTCGCCGTGGGTTTCAGACAGTGCCGACGCGCCGCCGGGCAACTGCGGCGCATCCGCGGCAGCGGGTGCCGCGACCGCCCTGTCGCTCTTGGTTTGTGCCGCCACGGCCGCCACGCCGACGGTGCAGGCAACACCCAGCATCGCCACGAAATGCGCGTACTTCCTCATCAAGATCCCTCCCGCCCGGCTCCGCCTCGGGCCAGCTAGAAACTGACCTTGAGAGACGCGCTGATCGCGTTCTGTTTAACCGTTTCGCCGAAGGCGCCATTATACCTGACGGACATGCCGACGCCATTGACGCCATTCAGCTCAAGGCCGGCGCCGACCCGATAGAGCGGCGAATCGACGGCCTCCGTCAAGTGCAATGCGGGGTTGCCAGGCAGATTCTCCGCCGCCGCGAAGCGACCTTCGGGGGTGACAAGCAGATTTGGTCGCTCGACCCGCTGGCCATGGCATCGCCGCGCAAACGTCCTATATCAGTGGGCAGAGTTTTTTGCGCGGGAATGAGCGAATGTCGGCACTTCGGCCATCAACGATCTTCACAGTGGCAATGCTGGCCACGGCAGTGCTGGCGGGCGTTTGCCTGCCGGCTTCCGCACAAGCGCTCAATTCCGCTACCGGCAACAATGCGCTGATCCGGCAGAACGACCTGCAAATCCTGCAAAACAGGATACAGCGGCAGCAATATCAGCAGCAACAGCGGCAGTACCGCGCCCAGGACCGCCAGATCGTTCAGCAACCGCCCCCGGTCGTGCAGCAGCTCAAGCCAAGCTGCCAGACCCAGATAATCGGCACCACCGCCGTGAGCAATTGCCGCTGACAACAAGGCCTTTTTCATTTATTTAGCCGACTTAGGTATTTCGAGTGTCTTTCGGCATATGCGAAAGTTTTGGCGGCACATGCGAAAGTTTTGGTTTTGCAACGACGCCTTGTCGCGCTATGCGGCATTGCATCGACTGGATTGACGAATGGCAGCCACCAAGAAGAAAGCCGTACGCAAGGCAAAAAAGGGCGAAAGAATCCGCCAGGTGGCGGCTGTTCCCTTTCGGCTGATCGCGCGCGGCGACATCGAGGTCATGCTGGTTACGTCGCGCACCACCAGGCGCTTCATCGTACCCAAGGGCTGGCCGATGAAGGGCAAGAGCGGGCGCAAGGCGGCCACCATCGAGGCGCAGGAGGAAGCCGGCGTACTCGGCAAGACGCTGAAGCAGCCGGCAGGCACCTATTCCTACTGGAAGCGGCTGGCCAATCGCTTTGTCCGCGTCGACGTCATCGTCTATCTGCTCGAGGTAACGGAGGAACTGGCCGATTGGCAGGAAGCCAAACGACGCCAGCGGGCCTGGCTGGCACCAGCCGATGCGGCCATGCTCATCGACGAGCCGGATCTTTCAACGTTGGTGAAGACGCTGAAGCTTCCCCAGCCTATGCAGGTGGACAAGGCGTAAAGCCTCACTCGCCGGGGTCATCGCTTTCGGGAAACGGCCGCACCGGCGTGCCGGTATAGGCCCACAGCCACTCGCGCGGCAGCGGCCCTTTGTTTCGCTCGGCCTGCTGCGACTGCTCCCAAGCATGCGCCAGGATGCCGACCGAGCGCGACAGCACGAAAAGCCCTCGCGTCAGCGGCGGCGGAAAACCGAGTTCGCCATAGATGACGGCGGTGGCGCCATCGATGTTGAGCGGTATTTTTTTCCCCTTGCGGCGTTCGACGTCAGCCTCGATCGCAGCAGCGATGTCGGCGAAACGTCCATTGACGGCACCGCGTGCGGCGAATTCGCGGATCAGTTCCAGCAAGCGCGGCGCGCGCGGGTCGACGGGATGGAAGCGATGTCCGAGCCCCGGCACATAGCCTTTCTCCTCGGCGAAGAACCGGTCGAGCCGCGCCGAGACCGCCTCATTCAGCGTCATCCCGGCATCGATCGCCACGGCAATGTCACCATAGAAGGAAAGCGCCTGCTCGCCGGCGCCTCCATGCACGTCGCCGAGAACGTTGATGGCCGAGGCCATGGCGCTGTTGATACCGACGCCGCAGGTTGCAGCCATGCGCGCGATGGCGATCGATGGCGCCTGCGGTCCGTGGTCGACGGCGGCACCGAGCGCAATGCCGAGCAGCGCGGCCTGATCCTCGCTGGGCAGTTCGCCGCGCAGCATCAGCCAGATGACAGCCGGGAAGCTGACGCGGCCGATCAGATCCTGGATCTCGTAGCCGCGCAGCCGGATGACACCAGGCCGCATCTCGATGATGTCGGTCTGCCACCATTCCTCGCCGCGCTCACGGCCTGTCTTCTTCTCCGTGCCGCTCATGCGCTTGCCTTTGTCTTGACGCGCGGTGGCAGGTCGGCGAACACCTCGCCCATATGTTCGCCGAGCGCCGGCGGCGGCTTTGTCGGCAAGGGCGCCTCGCCATCGACCATGAAGCCGCCGCGCAGAACGGTCAGCGGTTTGTCCATACCAGCCACATCGTCGAAATTCGCGGTCACCTGGCGTTCGAGGACTTGCGGCTCGGCGAGCACTTGCGGGATCGTCAGCACCCTGCCGGCGGGCACGCCGGCACGATTGAGCGTCTCTTCCCAGGCCGCGGCCGGGGCGCTCGCCAGGGCGTGCTCGATCTCGACTTTAAGCGCCGTACGGTTGCGCTTGCGCGTCTCGCGCTCGGCAAAGCGGGCATCCAGGGCCAGTTCCGGCCGGCCGATCAGCCGGCACAGCGTCACGAACTGTTCCTGCTTGTTGGCGGCGATATTGATGAGCCCGTCGCCGGTGCGAAACGCACCGGAGGGTGCCGCCGTCATGTTCTCATTGCCCATCGGCTTGGGGTCGATGCCTGCGGTCAGATAGTTGGAAACCGGCCAGCCAAGCGCGGAAAGTGTGCATTCGAGCATCGAGACGTCGAGAAAGGCACCCTCGCCGCTCGTCTTCTGCCGCACCAGCGCCGAGGCGATGGCGAACGCGCCGACCAGTCCGCCAAGCGTGTCGGCCACGGGATAGCCGACCCGCAGCGGCGCCGTTTCCGGTGTGCCGGTGATACTCATGATCCCCGACAGGCCCTGGATTATCTGGTCATAGGCGGGATTGTCGCGCATCGGCCCGGTCTGGCCGAAACCCGATATCGCGCAATAGACGAGGCCTGGACGCACCGTCTTCAGCGCCTCGTAGCCAAGCCCCAGCCGATCCATCACGCCCGGGCGGAAATTCTCCACCAGGGCATCGGCGCTGGCCACCAGATCGAAAAAGCGCTCGCGATCGGCTTGCTTCTTGAGGTCGAGCACCACCGACCGTTTGCCGGCGTTCTGCGCCAGGAACGATGCGCCCATGCCGGCGCTGTTCAGCTTTGGCGAGCCGCCGAGCTGGCGGGCCAGGTCGCCGCCTTGCGGCGCCTCGACCTTGATCACATCGGCGCCAAGCAGCGCCAGCTGATAGGCGCAGTAGGGACCGGCCAGCACATTGGTCAGGTCAAGGACGCGGATACCGGAAAGCAGTTCTGTCATGGCATCATGGATCGATCAGGCATCGCCGGGCACATGCTCCGGTCCGCGCCGACGCCGATGCTCGATGAAGGCCCAGATATGCGGGCCGGCGAGGCCGATGAAGGCGAGCGTCAGCAGCGTCAGCGACAGCTTGTGGGTGTAGAACACCGACCAGTCGCCATTCGAGATGGTCATCGCCCGGCGGAACTGGGTTTCGGCGAGCGGCCCAAGGATCATGCCGATAATGACAGGCGCGGTCGGGAAATCGAACCGCCGCATCAGGAAACCGGCCGCTCCCAGCAGATAGAGGATGACGAGGTCGATGGGCGACTGCGAAATACCATAGGTGCCGACCGTCGCGAACACCAGGATGCCGGCATAAAGCTGCGGCGCCGGGATTTTCAGCAACCGCACCCACAGCCCGATCAACGGCAGGTTGAGGATGACCAGGATGACGTTGGCGATGAACAGGCTGGCGATCAGCCCCCAGACGAGATCGCCCTGGGTCGTGAGTAGCAGCGGTCCGGGATTGATGCCGTAGCTCTGGAAGGCCGACAGCATGATCGCCGCCGTCGCCGACGTTGGCAGGCCGAGCGTCAGCATCGGCACCAGCACGCCGGCTGCAGACGCATTGTTGGCGGCTTCCGGGCCGGCGACGCCTTCGATGGCGCCGACCGTGCCGAACTCCTCCTTGTGCTTCGACAGCTTCTTTTCGATGGCGTAGGACAGGAATGTCGGGATCTCGGCGCCGCCGGCCGGCATGGCGCCGATCGGGAAGCCGATAGCAGCGCCGCGCAGCCACGGCTTCCACGAACGCCCCCATTCGGCCGCCGTCATGTAGAGCGAGCCCTTCAGCGGCACGATCTCGTCCTTGCCTGCATAGCGGCGCGAGGCCATGTAGAGCGTCTCGCCGACGGCAAACAGGCCGACCGCGGCAATGATGACATCGACGCCATCGAGCAGTTCGTTCGTGCCGAAGGTGAAGCGCGGCTGGCCGGTCTGCAGGTCGACGCCGATCATGCCGATGACGAAGCCGGCGAACAGGCTGGTCAGGCCGCGCACCGACGACGAGCCGAGCACCGCCGAAACGGTGATGAAGGCCAGCACCATCAGCGAGAAATATTCGGCCGGACCGAAGGCCAGCGCGAATTTGACCACCACCGGCGCCAGGAAGGCAACGCCCATCGTGCCGATCGTGCCAGCGACGAACGAGCCGATCGCCGACGTGGCGAGCGCCGCACCGCCACGGCCGGAACGCGCCATCCTGTTGCCTTCCAACGCAGTGACGATGGTGGCGCTTTCGCCGGGCGTGTTGAGCAGGATCGACGTCGTCGAACCGCCGTACATGGCGCCGTAGTAGATGCCGGCGAACAGGATGAAGGATGCCTCCGGCGCCACCTGATAGGTGATCGGCAAAAGCAGCGCGATGGTCAGCGCCGGCCCAAGACCGGGCAGCACGCCGATGGCGGTGCCAAGCGTGGTGCCAAGCAGGCACCACAGAAGGTTGACCGGGGTGAAGGCGACCGAGAAGCCATGTGCGAGATGTCCGAGCGTTTCCATGGCGTCAGCCCCTCAACACGGTGATGAACGCATCGATGACCGTGTTCAGCTGGTTCTCGATGAAACCGGCACCGATGTTGACGCCAAGCGCCCTGGCGAAGCCGAAATAGGCGGCCAGCGCCAGGATCAGGCCGAGCACTGCGTCACGCAGTGTGCGCTTGCTGCCGAAGCCGTAGCAGACCAGAACGAACATAATGACCGAGGCGGCGGTAAAGCCGAGCGGCTGGATCAGCACCAGGTTTGCCACCAGCCCGATAACGACGATGCCCATCGCCTTCCAGTCGGTCGGCGTTTCCTTTTCTTCCTCCGGCTGCCAGCCGCCGCGCAGCGCTGCGAGGATGAGCAGCAGCGAAAGCACGATCATGCCGGTCATGGTGATATAGGGAAAGACGGTCGGCCCGACCTTGGAATAGAGCGGCGACACCGGGATCGCCAAGGTCTGCCAGGCTACGGCCCCGGCGCAGGCGAGAAGCCCGACGCCGATCAACAATTCGGGCATGGCAAGGCGCGGCGCCGCCGCCTGAGGGTCGCTGGTGCTCATCGGTGTCCTCCCAAGGTGGCCGGCATCCTCCAGCCGACCGCATCCGCAGTTTCGCCGCATCATATGTCCATGCGGCAGGCGAGATGGGAAGGGGGCGGCACTCTAACCGCCCCCTGAAGACATCAGGCGAGGCCGAGATCCTTGAGGATCGCGGTGATGCGGGCCGTGTCCTCGGTGAGGAATTTTGCGTAGTCGTCGCCAGTCAAAAGGATGGGCGTCCAGTTGCGGTTTTTGCACTCGGTTGCCCATGCATCGCTCTTGGCCATGGTCTCGATCATTGTGACCATCGCCGCCTTGTCGGCGTCGGAAATGCCCGGCGGTGCGAAGACGCCGCGCCAGTTGAACAGCTCGACATCGATGCCGGCCTCCTTCAGCGTCGGCGCATCGATGCCGTCCTGGCGCTTGTCTGCCGAGATGGCGAGCAGCCGCAGCGCGCCCGCCTTGACCTGCTCGGAGAACTCGCCAAAGCCGGAGATGCCGGCCGCGACCTGGTTGCCGAGCAGCGCCGACAATGCCTCACCGCCGCCGGCGAACGGCACGTAGGACAGGTTTGTCGCCGGCACGCCGACCGTCTTGGCAATCAAGCCGAACAGGATGTGATCCGAACCGCCGGCGGAGCCGCCGGCGACGGGAACTTTTGTCGGATCGGCCTTGAGCGCGGCGACGAAATCAGCGGCCGTCTTGAACGGCGACTCCGCCGGCACGACCAAGGCCTCGAACTCGCCGGTGAGGCGGGCGATCGGGGTGACTTGCGTCAGATTGTTCGCGGCCTTGTTGGCAATGATGGCGCCAACCATGACCATGCCGGCAACCATCAGGGAATTGCCTTTGCCGTTCCACTGGCTGATGAATTGCGGCAGCCCGACAGTGCCGCCGGCGCCGCCGACATTGGTGATCTGCGAACCCGAGATGAGCTTTTCACTGCGCAGCACCTGGTCGATCGTGCGCGCAGTCTGGTCCCAGCCACCACCCGGTGCGGCAGGCACGAAGAGCTGTATCTGGGGCGCGCCTTCGGCGACAGCGGGAGAAAGATGCGACGTCATCAGCCCGGCACCCACGGCTGCGGTGCTCATCAAAAATCTGCGTCTGTTCAGCATGGGGATTCCTCCAAATCACGACACCTCCTCCGGTGCCCGCCAAAACGCGCCTGCATCCAGACCCGTCATCGATTTCAAGCAGATGTTACGGAGTTCTGTCAACGGAAACGATATTCTACTGGACAGAACGAGTTGGCGGCGCGACAGAGTCGCGTCGCTCGGCTTTCTTCAGCCTGGAACCGCCATGGACTCGCCAAGCAAATCGGCAAATGGGGAAATAGATCGCACCTCGGCGGACGGTGTTGCCGCGCTTGATCGGGCCATTGCCATCCTCGATACCTTCACCACGGATGACCGGTCGCTCAGCCTGGCCGAAATCGCGGCGCGCACCGGCCTCTACAAGAGCACCATCCTGCGGCTTGCGAATTCCCTTTTGCGCGGACGATTGCTCGAGCGCCTCGACAATGGGCGCTACCGCGTCGGGCCCGCGACCTTTCGGCTCGGTGCGCTCTACCAGCGTTCGGTCGTGGCGGTCGATGTCCTGCTGCCGATCATGCGCGATCTTTCCGAGCGAAGCTGGGAGAGCGTTGCCTTCTATGTTCGCTCGGGCGATGTCCGCACCTGTCTCTACCGCGTCGAATCCAAGCACCCGATCCGCTACACGATACGCGAAGGCGACGTATTGCCTTTGCTGCTCGGCTCGGGCGGCCGCGTGCTCGCAGCGTTTTCGGGCCAGCAGGGCGACCCCTACGAGACCATCCGCAAGACCTGCAACTGCCTCGCCGTCGGCGACCGCGATCCCGAGACGGCGGGCGTGTCGGCGCCGGTGTTCGGCCCGGGAGGCGTCCTGCTCGGCGCCTTGACCCTGGCTGGGCCCAGCACGCGCGTCGACGCGGCATTTCTGCAGCGCATGAAGCGTCCGCTGCTCGAGGCGGCGGCCCGCGCCACCCGCGCCTTCGGCGAGGACGCCTCCATGCTGGAGCGGGCAAGCCTGGCAGCGGACGCCATGCCGTAGAATGCGTCCCGGTTGGAAGGCTCGCTTCGATCAATTTGACCAGAACCACACGGCGGTTCTTGGCGGGGCCCGCCTCGTCATCATTGCTGGCGACAGGCGCCATCATGCCGGCGCCGGCAGCAGGCAGCCTCGCCGCTCAGGTCACCGCGCCAGCAGGATTGTCGGAGTGTCATGATAGGTGGTCTTCACCACTTCCCGGTAACCGCACTTGGCAGCCACCCTCAGCGAAGCGCCGTTTTCCGGATCGATGATGCAGACGGTCTTCTCGCGCCCGAAAATCACTTCGCCCCACGCCAGGACGCGGGCAACCACCTCGGTGGCGAAGCCCGCCCCGTGCACGGCCGGAACCAGCGCCCACCCGGCCTCGGGAATGCCTTCGATCGATGGTTCCATGTCGCGCTTCAGATCGTGAAACCCGGCCTCGCCGATGAAGCGCCCGGTCGCCTTCTCCTCGATCGCCCAGAAGCCATAGCCGAGCAACGACCACAGGCCGGCGTGACGCAGGAAGCGCATCCAACTCTCTTCGCGCGTGCGCGGCTTGCCGCCGATGAAGCGGGTGACGACGGGATCGGTCCACATCGCGGCATACGCGTCGAAATCGTCCAGCCGGTGTGCCCGCAGGATGGTGCGCTTCGTTTCGATGACAGGGGCGCTGGTCGCTTGTGGATTGTTCATGGGATCTGCCTCGCACGGATCGCCAGCGCTTAGCAAATCGCCGGTGCGGCGCAAGGGGCCAGGGCAACACGGCCCATCATCCAGGCGCCGCTATGGGAATTTTGTGAGACGGTGTTATTTTTCACGGCAGGCTGATTCAACACCCTGCCAGCGCGACTTTTTTCAGGCGCGCATTGGCGCCGTCAAACCCAGGGAAAGAGCATGGATACCACCGATCTTGTGCTTGCGACCTTCCATCATCTGCTGGTGTTTTCGCTGGCGGGAATCATCGGCGCCGAATTCGCCCTGATCCGCGGCGACCTGGGCGTTGCGACACTCAAGAGGCTCGCCGGCACCGACCGCCATTACGGCGTCATCGCCGCGCTGATCATCGTCGTCGGCATCGGCCGCGTCTTCTATGGCCTCAAGGGCTGGGAATTCTACGTCTACAACTGGGTGTTCTGGGCCAAGATAGCGGCGTTCGGCGCTGTCGGCCTGCTGTCGATCATCCCAACCGTCCGCTTCATATCCTGGAACAGGCAGGCGAGCGGCAATGCCTCGTTCCAGGTGCCGGCGGCCGAGCTTGCGTCCGTGAAGACCTACATCCGAGCCGAAGCTTTCATCTTCCTGCTCATCCCGGTCTTCGCGGCGGCGATGGCGCGCGGCTACGGCTACTAGGATAGGGCTGATCAGCAGTTTGCCGTTTGCCTCCGGTTGCAATCTGCTAGCTTGCGCTAGTTGTTGCTTCATCCGCAGGCGGTGCTGAGAGGGACCCCGCGCAGCGGTTGGAGATTGATACACTGGGAGGAGATCACGATGAGAAGATTTGTCGCCACTCTGGCTGCTGCCGCGGCCGTCACGCTTTATGGGTTCACTGCCGGCGCGCAGACCTATCCCGAACGCACCATCACCGTTGTGGTGCCGTTTGCGGCCGGCGGCCCGACCGACACGGTCACGCGCCTCGTCGCCGAAGCGATGTCGAAGGATCTCGGCCAGCAGGTCATCGTCGAAAATGTCGGCGGTGCCGGCGGCACGCTGGGTGCCGGCCGCGTCGCCAACGCCGAGCCTGACGGCTATACGCTGCTGCTCCATCATATCGGCATGGCGACAAGTGCGACACTGTACAGAAAGCTCGCCTACGACACGCTGAACGCCTTCGAATATGTCGGCCTCGTCACCGAGGTGCCGATGACCATCGTCGGCCGCAAGGACCTGGAGCCGACCGATCTCAAGGGGTTGGTGGAGTACGCCAAGGCCAACAAGGATTCCATAACCGTCGCCAATGCCGGCATCGGTGCGGCCTCGCATCTGTGCGGCATGCTGTTCATGAGCGCCATCAAGACGCCGCTGGTCACCGTACCCTACAAGGGCACCGGCCCGGCCATGACCGATCTCCTCGGCGGCCAGGTCGACATCATGTGCGACCAGACGACCAACACCACCAAGCAGATCCAGGGCGGCACCATCAAGGCCTATGCCGTCACCTCGCCGGAGCGCCTCGATGTGCTGAAAGACGTGCCGACGACGGTGGAAGGCGGCCTTCCCGAAGTTCAGGTCGGCATCTGGCACGGTCTCTATGCACCCAAGGGCACGCCGGCCGGGATCACCGAACGCCTGTCGAAATCGCTGCAGGTCGCGCTGAAGGACCAGAACGTCGCGGCCCGCTTCGCCGAACTCGGCACCAAGCCGTCGCCCGAGGCCGATGCGACGCCCGCCGCACTGAAGGCCAAGCTGGAAAGCGAGATCGCGCGCTGGAAGCCGATCATCGAAGCCGCCGGCCAGTACGCCGACTGAGGTTTGAACAGGGGCGCCACCAGCGCGCCCCTGTTCGCTCGGCATCCGCTAGCCACTGCGGGCTTGGGAGAACCATCATGAAACCTTTCGCGATCGACAGGGCCAACGGCCTGTGCGCCGCCCTGTTCATCGGTTTCGGCGCATGGTTCGCGCTGCAATCGCTCGGCCTCGAAATCGGCACCGCCTTGCGCATGGGTCCAGGCTATTTTCCGCTGGTCCTGGCGATCGTGCTGATCCTGCTTGGCGCCGTCATTCTCGTCCAGGCCGTACGCGTCGGGGGCGAAGCAATCGGGTATATTGCGTGGCGCGGCATGCTGCTCATCCTGCCTGCTCCGATCTTCTTCGGCCTGACGGTGCGCGGCCTCGGCTTCATCCCGTCGATCTTCCTGACGGCGTTGATCGCGTCGTTTGCCAGCCGCCGCATGAAGCCGTTGACCGCGCTCGTGCTGTCGGCCGGCCTGACATTGTTTGCGTACCTCGTCTTCAGCTACGCGCTCGGCCTGCCGTTCCGCCGCTTCGGCCCGTGGCTGGCCCCATGGTTGGTGTCGTGAGGCGATGAGCATGGATCTGCTCGACAACCTCGCGCTCGGTTTTTCGACGGCGACGTCGCTGACCAACCTCGGTTTCTGCCTGATCGGCGTCCTTCTCGGCACGCTGATCGGCGTCCTGCCCGGCATCGGCGCCACCGCGACCATCGCCATGCTTTTGCCGATCACCTTCCAGATCGGCGACCCGGTTTCCTCCCTCATCATGCTCGCCGGCATCTATTACGGTGCCCAATATGGCGGCTCGACCACCGCCATTCTCATCAACATGCCGGGCGAATCCTCGTCCGCCGTCACCGCGATCGACGGCTACCAGATGGCCAGGAACGGCCGCGCCGGAGCGGCCCTCGCGATCGCGGCCATCGGCTCGTTCTTTGCCGGCACGGTGTCGACGTTCCTCGTCGCCATCTTTGCCCCGCCGCTGACGGCGATCGCGCTGAAATTCGGCGCGGCCGAGTATTTTTCGCTGATGATCGTCGGCTTGGTTTCGTCCGTCGCGCTCGCCCACGGCTCTATCGTCAAGGCGCTGGCCATGGTCGTGCTCGGCCTGCTGCTCGGCATTGTCGGCACCGACATCTACACCGGCACGCCGCGCTTCACGCTTGGAATCCGGGAATATGCCGACGGATTGAATTTCGTTGCGGTGGCGGTCGGCGTCTTTGGCGTCGCCGAGATCCTGCGCAACCTCGAAAACGAGGATGAGCGTTCCGTGATGATCCGCAAGGTCACCGGCCTTATGCCGACCCGCGAGGACTTTCGGCGCATGGCAGCGCCCATCGTGCGCGGAACAATCATCGGTTCGGCGCTCGGCATCCTGCCGGGAGGCGGCGCGATCCTGGCAGCTTTTGCGTCCTACACGGTCGAAAAACGCGTCTCGAAAAACCCGCAGGAGTTCGGCAAGGGCGCCATCGAAGGCGTCGCCGGACCGGAATCGGCCAACAATGCCGGTGCGCAGACCTCCTTCATCCCGATGCTGACGCTCGGCATTCCAGCCAACCCGGTCATGGCGCTGATGATCGGCGCCATGATCATCCAGGGCATCGTGCCCGGCCCCAATGTCGCGACCGAACAGCCGGCGCTGTTCTGGGGCATCATCGCCTCGATGTGGATCGGCAATCTGATGCTGATCATCCTCAACCTGCCGCTGATCGGGCTTTGGGTGAAGCTGCTGACGATCCCCTACTACGTGCTTTTCCCGATCATCATGGCGTTCTGCTCGATCGGCGTCTACAGCGTCAACAGCAACGTCTACGACCTCTACGCCGTCGCCTTCTTCGGCTTCCTCGGCTACCTCCTGACCAAGCTGCGCTGCGAACCGGCACCGCTGCTGCTCGGCTTCGTGCTCGGCCCGCTGCTCGAGGAAAACCTGCGCCGCGCCATGATCCTCTCGCGCGGCGACCCAAGCACCTTCGTGACGAGACCGATCAGCGCCGGCCTGCTGCTCATCGCGCTCGCCGTGCTCGTCATCGTCTTCCTGCCGGCGGTCAAGAAAAAGCGCGAAGAGGTGTTTGTGGAGGAGAGTTGAACTACGTCGTCGTTCCGCTTCGGTCCTGGATCTCTTCGACAGGATCGAGCGGTGCGATCGGCACCAGCGGTGCTGGCGCATCGGTCGTCTTGACCTCGGCCTTGCAGATGTCGGCGATGACGCAGGCCGGGCAATCCGGCTTGCGCGCCTTGCAGACGTAGCGGCCATGCAGGATCAGCCAGTGATGTGCATGGCGCATATATTCGTCCGGAATGATCTTCAACAATCCTTGCTCGACCTGTTCCGGCGTCTTGCCGGGCGCCAATCCGAGCCGGTTGCCGATGCGGAGAATGTGCGTGTCGACCGCCATCGTGTGCTGGCCGAAGGCCATGTTGAGCACGACATTGGCGGTCTTGCGCCCGACCCCGGGCAGCTTGACCAATTCATCGCGACTGTCGGGTACCTCGCCGCCATGGTCGCGGATCAGCGCCTGCGACAGCGCAATCACATTCTTCGCCTTGTTGCGCCACAGCCCGATGGTGCGGATATATTCGCCGACCCTTGCCTCCCCCAGCGCCAGCATCTTGTGCGGCGTATCGGCGGCCTTGAACAGCGCCCGCGTCGCCTTGTTGACGCCGGCATCCGTCGCTTGCGCCGACAGCACCACCGCGACCAGCAGCGTGAAGGCGTTGACATGTTCGAGCTCGCCCTTCGGCTCGGGCCGCTGGACGGAAAAGCGCCGGAATATCTCGTGCACTTCGGCCGGGCTGTAGCGCGAAGTGGGGCGCACAGGCCGCGGACGGGGCTTGGCGTTCGACCCGCCGTGTCGTGCGGGCAACAGCTCTTTTTTGGAAAGGGAAGAATCTTTGGACTTGGGGCTTGCCATTTCCCTCCTATAATATTCCCTCATGACCGACACAAACGCCTCGTTTCAGGCCGACGAGCCATTCTTTCAGGCGCTACTCACCCCGCACCGGTCTCTGGGCCGGACAGGATTCTTCGTCCTGATGGGCGCGCTGCTGTTCGGCTGGCTTGTGACAGGCGCGTTTTTCCTGTCGCGCGGCGCCTGGCCGGTGTTCGGCTTCTTCGGCCTCGACGTGGCCGCCGTCTACATCGCCTTTCGCATCAACTATCGTGCCGCTCGTGCCCGCGAAGAAGTCTCGGTCTCGCGCACCAGCCTCGACATCCGCAAGACAGCCCCCTCGGGGAAATCGGAAGACCATCGCTTCAATCCGTTCTGGGCGCGGTTTTCGGTGGCCCGTCACGCCGAGATCGGCATCACAGGGATGATGGTGGAAGGCGAAGGCCGGAACGTGCCGATCGGATCGTTTCTGGACCCCGATTCCCGCGAGAGTTTTGCCACGGCCTTTTCGCGAGCGCTGGCGACAGCCAAGGCACGCTGAGCCAGCCACGAGCGACTCCAGGGCTCGAATCCCGTGCCTATCTGGGTATGCGCCGCAAGAAGGCAAGTTTCGGGTGGCGATCGACGCCCCGAGGGGCGATATTCCGGCTCAAGGAGACAGTTCCATGAGCACACACACCGCGGTCCTCAAAAAGGACATCACGCCTGAAGGCAGCGACTACGAAATCGTGCGCCGTGCCATCGAGAAGATCAGTCTCGACTATCGTGATCAGCCTTCCCTTGAAGAACTGGCCGAGGAGGTCGGCGAGACGCCAACCGGCTTGCAAAAACTCTTCACCCGCTGGGCCGGCCTGTCGCCCAAGGCCTTCCTGCAGGCGGTGACACTGGACCATGCGCGCAGGCTGCTCGATTCCGGCATGCCGCTGCTCGAGACCTCGTTCGAATTGGGCATGTCCGGCCCGGGCCGGCTGCATGACCTGTTCGTCACGCATGAGGCGATGTCGCCGGGCGACTACAAGACACGCGGCGCCGGGCTCACCATCCGCTACGGCTTCCATTCCTCGCCGTTCGGCACCGCCCTGATCATGGCCACCGAGCGCGGACTCGCCGGCCTCGCCTTCAGCGACCCCGGCGAGGAACGCGCCGCCTTCGCCGACATGTCCAGCCGCTGGCCGAACGCCATTTATGTCGAGGACATGATTGCTACCGGCCCCTATGCCGCCCGTATCTTCGACCCGGCGCTGTGGCGCCCCGACCAGCCGCTGCATGTCGTCATGATCGGCACCGACTTCCAGGTTCGCGTCTGGGAGGCGCTGCTCAAGATCCCGATGGGTAAGGCCCGCACCTATTCCTCGATTGCGGCCAGCATCGGCGCACCGTCCGCCAGCCGTGCGGTCGGTGCGGCCAACGGCGCCAATCCGCTCTCTTTCGTGGTGCCTTGTCACCGCGCCATCGGTAAATCAGGCGACCTCACCGGCTATCACTGGGGCCTGACCCGCAAGCGCGCCATTCTGGGCTGGGAAGCCGGACAGGTATCGTAATATCGATTTTTTTCGATATTAGGAAGAAAACCATGGGTATGTCGGCGTTATTAAGTATAAGCGCGATTTCCACTGTGGTTTTCGCCTTTGCAACCGAGGACAACCTCCGGTTCCTGTAATTGTTATTTCGAGCCTTTATTTTAGGTAACTCTAAATTAACCACGATAAAGTGATGATACCCCATGTTAATCCGGACGATCCGGCTTGATAGGAGGTCCCGATGACGTTGTTTCGCGCCGTCTGCGGCGCAGCTCTGCTGGTTGCCAGCATCGACGAGGCCGCGCTGGCCACGACGCAGAATGTCATATTCAATGGTACGATCGCGCCCACCTGCACACTTGTCGTTGCCACCAACGGCACGATGACGGCCAGCCCCGATCTCCAGTCCCTCAGTTCGCACAACAGCGGCGGCTCGGCTGGAACCGTGACGCTGACGACGACCGGAGGTGTGTCGCTGAGTGTCGACCCGGTCACCACCATGACGGTGCCATCGGCAGACAGCACGTCGACGACCTGGACGCCCACCTACTCAGCCGCCGGCGCGCATGCCATCGGTGAGACCGGCTCGGCAAGCAGCATCACCACCCCCGGCGCCGACCTCGTTTCGGTCCACCTCGCCGGCACCAAGGGCGGCAGCAATCGCTTCGCCAACGGCAATTATCAGGCAACGGTAACGCTGCGCTGCGAATGACGCGAGCGAAGGAGGGGGTCGTGAAACATGCTCGAATCCTGGCGACGGCACTGGCCGTCGGATTGGCGCCCATTGCCGCCAAGGCCCAGTCGATGTCGCCGATGCGTGGCGAGATCAACAGCTTCACCGACGTCTTCGCGGTTCGCGTCTTCCCCGCCAATCCCTACGACCGGAAGATCCGGGTCGAAATCCATGTCTACGATCAGGATTTTCAGCCGGTAGATGCCAGAATCTCTCCAGATATATTCCAGCTGGCTTCCCAGGCCTCCCGTTCTGTCCTTGTGGTTGTGCCTTTTGACGGCGCTGCCGAGCGTAAAGTGCGTATCTGTACCGAAAGCATCCCCTTTCCCAATCAACAGACGCAGATAAGGGCACAGATATGCGGAAAGTTTTTTGGGCGCCGCAAGTCCTGACACTGGCGCTCGCGGCTGCTTGGGCGGGTGCGTCGCCGGCCGGGGCCGAGGACGTCTACAACCTTAACCAGAATGAGAGCGGCTTCAACCTGCCCGGCGTCACCTTGCCCCAGGGCCAGGACGAGGTCCATGCCGCGGACGGTACCACTTGCCGTTCCGCCGTCTCCGGTTCCGGCGCTTATGTCGATCTCGGCGTTATCAGAGGCAACAGCCAGTCGGACAACAGCGTTGCCACCTATGGTCGGGTGGTGATCCCGATCGGGCGCACGCCGAAGCGCGTCGATTGCAGCCGTCTCTATGAGCTTGAGGTCGAGCGCCTGCAGTTGGAACTGAAGCTCCTCAAAATGGGCCTCGGCGCCGACGGCCAGACGGCGAGCGTGGCTGCCAGCACTTCTACGGCCGCGTCACCGGGGTGGGCCAACGAAGGCTGGAGCATCAGGACCGGAAGTGGTGATGGCAAGAAAAAGAAGAAGCAGTAGTCGCGCGCTGCTTGCGATGGCAGCACTTGCCGGTTCCTGCCTTCCGGTGCAGGCGGCGATCATCGGCACCTGCACCATCATGGTCGGGGCGTCCGGAACGATGAAGGCCAATCCCGCCATCAGCATACTGGGCTCCAAACAGGCAGGCGGATCGAGCGCCAGCGCCACCGTGGTGGCAAGCTCCCTGTTGTGCTCGATACTTAATTTGCTTGACTGCTATTCGGTTTCGGCGCCGGCGCCTGCCGCATTCTCGTCCGCGCCGAGCGGCGGCGGCACCAACGTGACCTTCGCTTCGGTCTTCCGCCTCGATGGCTCGGGGGCAGATGTCAACGGAAGTGTGCCGCAGAGGGTTGCCAACGGCACCCACACGATGCAGGTCGACCTCACCGCCACCAGGTCGAGCGGTATCTTTCCCGCCGGCAACTATCAGGGCACGGTCACCCTGCGCTGCGAATAAGGCCACGACACCCCAAATCGGGCTGGACCATGCGCGTGGTCTGGCAAGCCGCGGCCTTACAGGTTAGCTTCCGCGCAATCGGAACGACCTGGGTTCGCTTGGACGCACAAGGATGCTCCGACATTTGAATTTGCGTTGCCAGGAGGCCTTGCTTGATTATCGTCATCGGTTCGATCAACCTCGACCTTATTGCCAAGGTCGACCGCTTGCCTAGCCCCGGCGAGACGGTAGGCGGCTCGGCCTTCACCACCGCGCCCGGGGGCAAGGGCGCCAACCAGGCGCTGGCCGCCGCACGCGCCGGCGCCTCGGTGCGCATGGTCGGCGCCGTCGGCAGGGACAGCTTCGCCGCCGAGGCACTGGCATTGCTGCGCGACGGCAAGGTCGACCTGTCCGGCGTTGCCGAGACTCACGCCTCGACCGGCACGGCACTGATCATGGTCGCCGACGACGGCGAGAACATCATCGCCGTGGTGCCGGGCGCCAACGCTTCCGTAGTGCCCGGCGATCTCTCCAAGGCCTTTCTGAAAAAAGGCGACGTCGTGCTGCTGCAAAATGAGATTCCGCTGGGCACCGTCGATGCCGCCCTCGACCAGGCAAGGGCGGCCGGCGCCATCACCGTGCTCAACACCGCCCCTTTCCAGGGGCAGGCAGCCGGCTTTCTCGACAAGGCCGACTATGTCGTCGCCAACGAAACCGAGTTCGACCTCTATGGCGAAGCGCTGTCGCTGCAAGGCCGCGACCGGGCGGCCCGCATGCGCGACTTTGCCGGAAAGACCGGCCGCACCGTCGTCGTCACGCTCGGCGGCGACGGCGTGCTGGCGGCGACATCGACCGAGTTCCTGGCCGTTCCTGCGCGCAAGATCACCCCTGTCGACACGGTCGGCGCCGGCGACACGTTCTGCGGCTATTTCGCCGCCAGCCTGTCGTCGGGCCTCACGCTCGAACAGGCGCTGGCGCGCGCCGGCGCGGCCGGCTCGCTGGCCTGCCTGAAGCCTGGCGCCCAACCGGCGATCCCGCTCGCCAAAGACGTCGATCAGGCGCTGCAGGAAACCCGTTAAAATGCTGCGTCCTCAAACGAAGCATGCCGTGCCGCCGGCAGGCGACATCTGCCGCCTGTCCGCGGTCGAACTCGCCGGCGCGATCCGGGAGAGAGAGCTTTCCGTGCGCGAGGTGGTGGCGGCATTCCTCGACCGCATCGAGGCGGTCAATCCGCTGGTCAACGCCATCGTCTCCTTGCGCGATCGCGCCGATATCCTGCGCGAAGCCGATGCGGCCGATGCCAGCCCGTCGCGAGCCGAAGCGGCGGGGCCGCTCTTCGGCCTGCCCATCGCCATCAAGGATCTCGCCTCGACCACGGGCCTCAGGACCTCCTTCGGCTCGCCGATCTTCGCCGATTTCGTGCCGCAGGAAGACGATTTCTTCGTCGAGCGTATCCGCAATGCCGGCGCCATCATCATCGGAAAGACCAACGTCCCCGAATTCGGGCTTGGCTCCAACACCTACAATGCCGTGTTCGGGCCGACGCTGAACGCCTTCGATCCGGCCCTGACCGCCGGCGGCTCGAGCGGCGGCGCGGCGGTGGCCCTGGCGCTCGACATGGTGCCCGTCGCCGATGGCAGCGACTTCGGCGGCTCGCTGCGCAACCCGGCTGCCTGGAACAATGTTTTTGGCTTCCGCCCGTCGCAAGGACTTGTTCCCGGCGGACCCGATTTCGAAGTCTTCCATGCGCAGATGGGCGTCGACGGGCCGATGGGCCGCAACGTCCGTGACATGGCGCTGCTGCTCGATGTGCAGGCCGGTTACCACCCGCACGCGCCATTGTCCTACGAGAAACCCGGCTCGTTCCTCGAAGGGCTTGGAATACCGGCAACTGGTGGCCGCATCGCCTGGCTCGGTGACCTCCACGGTCATCTGCCGGTTGAAACAGGCATTCTCGGCCTGTGCGAGGCGGCACTTGGCCGCTTTACGGAAGCGTCCTTCGCGACCGAGCCCCTGCTGCCGGATTTCGATTTCGAAGCGCTGTGGCAGGCCTTCGTGACGCTGCGCCAGGCCAGCAGCGGCTGCGCGCTCAAAACCCACTATGACGATCCCGCGAAGCGCCGGCTGCTCAAGCCGGAAGCCATCTGGGAAGTGGAGAACGCCATGCGGCTGACGGCGCCGCAGATCCGCGCCGCCTCCGTGACCCGTACATCCTGGCATCGCAAGCTGCTGTCGCTCTTCGACCGCTATGACCTGATTGCGCTGCCGACGGCGCAGGTCTTCCCCTTCGACATAGGCACGCATTGGCCCCGTGAGGTCGCCGGACGCGCAATGGACAGCTACCACCGCTGGATGCAGGTTTCCGCCTTCGCGACCCTAGGCGGCTGCCCGGCGGTCAACGTGCCGGTCGGCTTCGACGACCGGGGCCGGCCGATGGGCATGCAGCTGATCGGGCGGCCGCGCGGCGACCTCGCCGTACTCAAGGCGGCGGCGGCCTATGAGGCTACACTGCCCTGGCAGGCCGGCGCCTGAACCGGGCGGACTGGCGTGTCGCAGGGCGCTAGGTAGCGGCTTGCACCGGCTGCGCTGCTATGCATTGATTACCCTCAACCGCGCCGCCTCGGCGGTATTCCTGGGGAAAAATCATGTCGTTCGAACTCTACGCTGCCTATGTCCTCGCTTGCATCGTTATCATCCTGGTGCCCGGTCCGACGGTCACGCTGATCATCGCCAACAGCATTCGCCATGGCTCGCGCGCCGGCCTCGCCAATGTCGCCGGCACGCAGGCCGGGCTTGCCGTGATGATCGCCATCGTCGGCATCGGCCTCAACACGCTGATCGCAGGCATGGGCCACTGGTTCGAGTGGGTCAGGCTGATCGGCGCCGCCTATCTGATCTGGATGGGTGTGCAGATGTTCCGTTCCAAAGGCACGCTGAATGCCGATGGAACAGCGAGAAAGCCACGCGGCGGCTTCTTCCTGCAGGGCTTGCTGGTGGCGCTCAGCAATCCCAAGACGCTGATTTTTTTCGGCGCCTTCTTTCCGCAGTTCATTTCGCCGCAAGGCAACTACTCGCTGCAGATCGCCATCATGGGCCTGACCGCCATGATCTTCGCCGCCTTCTCGGATTCGACCTATGCGCTGGCCGCCGGCCGCGCCGGGCGCCTGTTGTCGGCCGGCCGCATAAAACTTTTGTCGAGGATCAGCGGCAGCTTCATGGTCGGCGGCGGCCTGTGGTTGGCGTTTTCAAAGGCGAAGTAAGGTGCGCCTCTTCCCTCGCCCCGTTTACGGGGAGAGCGTGGTCGCGAAGCGATCGGGTGAGGGGCAACGCCGGGTCTGCAGACAAAATATTAACGTTTGTGCCGCCCCTCATCCCCCTGCCGGGACCTTCTCCCCTTAAACGGGGAGAAGGGAAGCTTTTAAAGCCGCCCCAGCCTCTCCACCAGCAACGCGAAAAACCCATCATGGTCGATGTCGCGCATCACCATGGCGTTCTTCGGCCGCTTGGTGACGCCCCACCAGTCGATCACGGTCATCCCCATGGTCAGTTCCGAGGCGGTTTCCACGCTGACGTTGCAGTTGCGGCCCTTGAACAGGTCCGGCTTCAACAGATAGGCGATGACGCAAGGGTCGTGCAGCGGGCCGCCGTCGGTGCCGTATTTCTCCTCGTCGAAGCGCTCGAAGAACTCCAGCATCTCGGCGGTGGCGGTGCCGACCTTGGTGCCGAGCGCGCGGAAGGTTTGCGTGCGCTTGGCAGTGGTCAGCGCCTTATGGGTGACATCGAGCGGCATCATCACGATCGGGATGCCGGATTTGAGCACGACATCGGCGGCCTGCGGATCGACATAGATGTTAAATTCGGCGGTCGGGGTGACGTTGCCGCCTTCGAAGAAGCCGCCGCCCATCAGCACGATTTCCTTGATGCGTGGTGCGATGCGCGGCTCGCGGATCAGCGCCAGCGCAATGTTGGTGAGCGGGCCGAGCGCGCAAAGCGTGATCGTGCCGCTTTCTTCGCTCATCAGCGTCTGGACGATGAAATCGACCGCGTACTGGTCCTGCAGCTTCATCGTCGGTTCGGGCAGTTGCGGTCCGTTGAGACCGGTCTTGCCATGCACTTCCTCGGCGGTGACCAATTCGCGCATCAGGGGCCGGATGGCGCCGGCATAGACCTTGATGTCCGGACGGCCAGCCAACTCGCAGATCTTGCGGGCATTCTTTTCGGTAAGCTTCAGCGGCACGTTTCCGGCAACGGCTGATATGCCGACGATCTCCAGTTCGGAGCTGCCGAGCGCCAGCAATATGGCGACGGCATCATCCTGACCGGGATCCGTGTCGATGATGATCTTGCGTGACTGGGGCATTTCAATTCCTTGTTTGGCGAGGTCGTGGGCTTGAACCGATCCGATCGAAGCATCCAAATGACGCCGAAGCGGCCGCGAGCTGCCACGCCGAACCGCTCGACCGGGGAAGACAATCCCCGACCTGCGCGCTTCTCCTTGCATCTGCTCGCCGTTTCAAGCGCCATGTCGGTCATTCCTGTGAGTCCACGCCTGGTCTTTTTGGGCGGGTCTGTTGACGGCTTGAACTTGGTCGCGGGGCGGACCATATCAAGGCCATCGGGAAAAATGCCATCTGGGTTTTTCCACTTTATGTCGCTCTTGAGAGGACAGTGTAACATGAGCCGAATGACGCCCTTTTCCAGCCCGCTTCTCCTTGGTTTCGACGCCATGGAAAAGACCCTGGAACGCTTGGCGAAATCCGGCGACAGCTACCCTCCCTACAACATCGAACGCCTCAGCGGCGCCGACGGCAAGACCGAAAGGTTGCGCATTACATTGGCGGTCGCCGGTTTCGCCGAAAGCGATCTCGATGTCACCACGGAGGAAAACCAGCTGGTCGTGCGCGGCCGTCAGACCGACGACACCGAGCGCGAATTTCTTCATCGCGGCATCGCCGCGCGCCAGTTCCAGCGCTGTTTCGTGCTGGCCGACGGCATGCGGGTGATCGCGGCGGAGTTGAAGAACGGTCTTTTGTCGATCGACCTCGATCGGCCGGAGTCCGAACGGCTGGTACGGAAAATAAACATATCGGTGAAAGACTGATCGTTACCACTGCATCGGCCGGAAAATCGGCACCGATTTTTCGAAAGCACGATGCAGCAAATTGAATGGCTCTCATGCGGGATGGCCTTGAGCGGCGTCCTCGCGCCAAGGAGGCTTTGAAATGACCAGAACTGAAAACATCACCATGACCAATGGCGAATTCGCTCATCTCGGCGAAGGCTCGGTCGCTTATCTCAGAAAGGTCTCGAGCGACGAATTGCTCGGCCGTTTCCCCAATCTCGGCGAAATCGCCCCCGGCATGGAACTGTGGGCGCTGTTTGCCGCCAATGGTCAGCCGATCCTGCTTTCCGATGCGCGTGACCGCGCTCTGGCCGGCGCCATGGAAAACGACCTGACCACCGTCGCCATTCACTGACAGCGATTCCGGCTGAAACGGAAAAGGGCCGCCCATGGCGGCCCTGTGGCGATATCATTCTCGAAATTCAGGCCGCGTGCGAAGCCTGGGTGTCCGACAAAAGCGCGTGGATAGCGGCGGCGTCGCGCGTACCCCTGATCTTGGCCACCGTGTCGGCATCGCGCAGCACCCGCGCGATGCGCGACAGTGCCTTGAGGTGGTCGGCGCCCGCCCCTTCCGGCGCCAATAGCAGAAACACGAGATCGACGGGCTGATCATCCAGCGATTCGAAATCGACAGGCGTCTCCAGCCGGGCGAAAACACCTGCGATGCGCTTCACGCCGGCCAGCTTGCCGTGCGGAATGGCGATGCCGTTGCCGACGCCGGTCGAACCCAGCCGCTCACGCTGCAGGATGGTGTCGAACACCTCCCGCTCCGGAATGCCGGAAATCGCCGCTGCCCGTTCGGACAGCAATTGCAGCAGCTGCTTCTTGGAGTTCGCCTTCAACGCCGGCAGTATCGCCGGAACGTTGATAAGATCGCTCAGATCCATGCTTGAAAATCCCTTGTTCGCCTGCCGTCACCAGTCCCCACCCCTCGTGCGGCCGGCTCTTATCCCAGTGCGACCGTGGTCGTCACGTCCGTGCGACCTTTGTCGTCACGCTTGCGCGACCTTGGTCGTCGACGGGTCGATCCAGCCGATATTTCCATCGGGTCGGCGATAGACGATGTTGAGATGGTCGGTTCCCGCATTGCGGAAGACAAAGACCGGGCTGTCCTTGGTGTCGAGCTCGATGACCGCCGACGCCACCGACATGGTCTTCAGCGTCATGGTTGATTCGGCGACGATGGCCGGCGCGAAATTCTCCGGAATGTCCTCGTCGTCATCGGCAAGCGGCGCCATCACCGTGTAGGCTATGTCGGTCGGCTGGCCGTTGGCGGCGCCCGAATTGTGCGATTTCAGCCGGCGCTTGTAGCGCCTCAGGCGGGTTTCCAGACGATCCGCCGCGGCCTCGAAGGCCAATGTCGGATCCTGGGCATCGCCGGTGGCCTGCAGCGAAGCGCCGGAATCCAGCCGGATCATGCAGTCCGCCGAATAGCGCGAGCCCGATTTGATGACCGTGACATGTCCGGCAAAGCCGCGATCGAAATATTTGCCGATCGCTTCGCCGACGCGATCATTGATGCGTGTCCGAAACGCATCGCCGATGTCCATGTGTTTTCCCGATATGCGCAGATTCATCTGAAAACTGACCTTCCTGCTCAGGCTTCAAACTGGCCCGAGTTTATACTCGTGATCCGTGCGCACAAGCTTTGCGGCGTCACTTGCGCCGATTTTAAAT
This sequence comes from Mesorhizobium sp. M0870, assembly GCF_040319775.1. NCBI lineage: Bacteria > Pseudomonadati > Pseudomonadota > Alphaproteobacteria > Hyphomicrobiales > Phyllobacteriaceae > Mesorhizobium > Mesorhizobium sp. M0870. The sequence continues at coordinate 72,174 of NZ_JAMYOI010000006.1, read as the reverse complement.
CCAAACTTTCCGGTTGATCACAAGCCGCCCTTTGACCGTCCCGAGGCCAACGTCGTGACGGACCATCCGCATGCGGGCATCTAGCCCGTCTCATGCGGGCGGGCTTCTAGCCACTTCACCGCGGCTTGTCAATGAAGTGCCGGCCTGTGGAAAATCGACCCGCTCAGCGCCCGGCGCTGGCCATCGCCCGTTTCTCGCGTCGGCGCTGCACCGAAGAGGGGATATTCATGCCTTCCCGGTACTTGGCGACCGTACGCCTTGCAATGTCGACGCCACTTTCACGCAACATGTCGACGATTGCGTCGTCGGAAAGCACGTCGACGGGTTTTTCCTCGTCGATCAACTGCTTGATGCGGTCACGCACGGCTTCCGAGGAATGCGCATCGCCGCCGCCCGAGGCGGCGATCGAGGCGGTGAAGAAATACCGGAGCTCGAACACGCCGCGCGGCGTCAGCATGTATTTGTTGGCTGTGACCCGGCTGACCGTCGATTCGTGCATGCCGATGGCGTCGGCCACCGTGCGCAGATTGAGCGGCTTCAGCTGCCGCACGCCATGGACGAGGAAGGCATCCTGCTGGCGAACGATTTCCGAGGCGACCTTGAGGATGGTCTTTGCCCGCTGGTCGAGGCTGCGCGTCAGCCAGTTTGCATTCTGCAGGCATTCGGCCAGAAAATCCTTTTCCGCCTGGTTCTTGGCCTGCGGTGAGACCTGGGCGAAATAGATATGGTCGACCAAAACCCGCGGCAGCGTTTCGGCATTGAGCTCGACCGTCCAGCTGCCGTCATTGGCCGCGCGCACCTCGACATCGGCGACGATCGCGTCGCTGGCGCCGCCCGAAAACGCCATGCCCGGCCGGGGATCGAGCGCCCGGATCTCCGCCAGCATGTCGAGCAGATCCTCCTCGTCGACACCGCAGATCCGTTTCAATGCGTGAAAATCACGCCGTGCCAGGAGTTCGAGATTGGCGACCAGCGCCTTCATCGCCGGATCGAGCCGGTTGCGCACCGCAAGTTGCAGCGACAGGCATTCGGCTAGGTCGCGGGCAAACAGGCCGGCCGGCTCGAAGGTCTGACACACCGCCAGCACCTTCGCGACGGCGGCGGCATCCGCACCGAGACGAACGGCGATCTCGGCCAGGTCGGCACGCAGATAGCCGCTCTCGTCAAGGCCGTCGGCGAGTTCGGCGGCGATCAGCCGTGCAGCCGGATCGGCGAAGGCTAGCGCCACCTGTTCACCGACATGGTCGCGCAGCGTGATCGTCGCGGCCGCCATATCGCCCGCATCAAACCACTCGGATGAGGAACCCGCGCCATTGCCCGAAGCCGACTTCCATTGTGCCGTCAGGTCGGGACCGAGCCGCTCGCTGGTGCCCGGGTCGTCGGGAAACAGGTTTTCCAGCGACGTGTCGAGCTTGTCCGAGATCGCCTCGGCGCTCCACTGCGTCTCGTTTTCGAACCAGTCGCCTTCGGCGGTGGCTTGCGGCTCCGCCTCGATCTTCTGCGCCTGGTCGCTGGCGGCATCGTCCTGCGGCTCGGCGCGTTCCAGCAGCGGATTGCGCTCGATTTCCTCGTCGATGAAATGCTCAAGCTCGACATGGGTGAACTGCAGCAGCCGAATCGACTGCATCAGCTGCGGCGTCATCACCAGCGACTGCGATTGTCGTAGCTGTAGTTTGGCCGCCAACGCCATGGTTCGGTTTCAAACGCCTCGTCTACGCATCCCGACTTCCGGGCAAGAATTTTGCAGCCGGCCATAAAAACTGGCCCGGCTTTTGCTTGTCAAGGCAATTGGTAGCAAAACGCGCTTACCGGAGCGTTATCCCGGAGCAAAATCGAGAAAAAAGCGCCGCGCGAACCGCAAAAATCGTGTCAGGAAACAAATTTCACGCTCAGAGCAATTCCAGGAAAAGTGTGAAACGGTTTTCCCGGAAAAGCGCATAGCGCTTTCCCTTGGGAATTGCGTCAAGACGAAAAGACGGAGGGGATTGGCGTTTTCCATGAACGACGAACCGTTCAGAGCGTAAAACCCTCGCCGAGGTAAAGTCGCCGCACATCCGGGTTTGCCACCACTTCGTCGGCCCTGCCATGGGTCAGCACCTGGCCGGCATGGATGATGTAGGCGCGGTCGATCAGGCCGAGCGTTTCGCGCACATTATGATCTGTGATGAGGACGCCGATGCCGCGCGCTGTCAGGTGGCGCACCAGTTGCTGGATATCGGCGACAGCGATCGGATCGATGCCGGCGAAAGGCTCGTCGAGCAGCATGTAGGCCGGACGCGTCGCCAGCGCTCGCGCGATTTCCAGGCGTCGCCGCTCGCCGCCCGAAAGCGACATGGATGGCGCCTTGCGCAGATGGCTGATGTGGAATTCCTCGAGCAGTTCGTCGAGATTGCGCTCGCGCACCTTGCGGTCCTTTTCGACCACTTCCAGCACCGCGCGGATATTCTGCTCGACATTGAGCCCACGGAAAATCGACGCTTCCTGCGGCAGATAGCCGATGCCGAGGCGTGCGCGACGGTACATCGGCATCGACGTGACGTCGAAGCCGTCGATCTCGATCGTGCCTTCATCCACCGGCACGAGGCCGGTAACCATGTAGAAACAGGTCGTCTTGCCGGCGCCGTTGGGGCCGAGCAGTCCAACGGCCTCGCCGGCGCGCACGCCGATGGTGACGCCGCTGACGACCTTGCGGCCCTTGTAGCTCTTGGTCAGCCCCTTGGCGATCAGGGTTCCCTTGAACTTTCCCGCATCGACGGTCACCGTGGCCGGCGCCGAAAGCTTGCCGGCGGCCCGTCCCGGAAGACGCGCCGTCAACGACGACAGGCTGGCCATCAGGGGTTCGTCGCTCCCGATTTCGGCGGCGGCGTGATCGACATCTGGACGCGTTGCCCAGCACATGGATCCACCTGAGCCAGTCCGCTTTTCATCTGCACCGTAAGCTTGCAGCCCACCAGAACATTGTCGTTTTGCGACAGAACGACCTTTTTGCCCGAAAGCACCAGCACCTGGCTCTTCATATCGAAGCTGCCTTGATCGCCGGTCGCGACCTGCGCATCCGACTTGATGTAAACCTTGTCGGAGATCTCCAGGTGATCGATGTTGGCCGAGCCCGTCATCGCCGCACCCGCGGCCTCCGTGCCCTTGGCAGCGGCGTTGGGGTCCTTGACGTAGTAGACCGTCATCTTGCCGGCCTTCATCAATGTCGGCCCCTGGACGACGCTGACATTGCCCGTGAAGATGGCGACACTGTCGGCCTGGCGGACTTCCAGCTTGTCGCTCTCGATCTGGATCGGCTTGTCGCCGGACAGTTTGAGGCCTGATTGACTGGTCGTCTGCGCCCATGACGGCACGAGTCCGAGCAGCAGCAACGCTGAAGTTGCAGCCGCGAGCCGCGTCGAACTACTGAGCCGCATTGGTTTCTCCGCTGTTTCCCTGTGCCGCCTTCAAGGCGGCGGAATCGATGTTGACGCGCACTTTGTTCTCGAAAACCAGAACCTTGCCATTGTCCTGGACCGACATCGTATCCGCCGTGATCCGCGACCCGCCACGGCTAACATCGACAGGATCTCCCGTCTTCATAGTGCCTTTGCCCATGTCGAGGAAGACCGATTTGAACTTGGCCTGCATGCCGTCGGTCGTGGTGATCGTCACGTCGCTGGTCAGGTTCATCGTATTGCCGTCGCGATCGTAGGTGCCGTGCGAGGCCTTGACCGCCGCCACATTGTCGGGCGCGATCGGCACCTTGGCGTCGATGCCTTCCAACTCGATGATACCTTGCGTGCTGACATCCTGAATGGCACGCAGCGCCGTCATCGAATAAGGCTGCTTCTGCTTGGTGAAACCGTTGAGCTTGGGATTGGCCATCACCAGCTTGCCGTTGGAAAAGGCAGTGCCTTCCGCCTGAACCTTCACGGCGACGGGTGCGGCGAGATAGGAATAGACCGGGAAAGCGACCGCTATCAGTGCCGCGGCCACTGGCACGGCAAATTTGAGAACGCGCACGCGGCGCGAATGACGCTGTGCACGGTCGAAAGCATCGCCGCGCGTCCGGCCGTCCGCCGGGGGAGCCAACACCGCCTCGGCGTTGGTTGGTTCAATAGGTCGCGCTAACATTCACTGCTTTCTTCTAACCCTGCCCGCCCTTGAGCACCGCCTATAGGTGGGACGCCGGCGCTTTCAAGCAAGCACAAGCCCACGAAAACTGCAAAAGTGTGACAACCGCCTTTGTACAGACGAAAACGAAGTCCGCACAACTGCGTGTTCTCCATAGCAGAAACAGACACGCGGCGTAAAATTTATCAGCGCCTGTCTCGCCGCCCGACCTCGCGGTAATTGCCCAAAAACGTGAGGGGAGATGTCGGATGCCCCGCCTGGCCAGCCTGGCCGATCGTGTATGCGGCGTTGCCGATCACGTCGGCGGGACGCTTTTGGCTTTAGATCCGGTCGGCGTCAGGCCGCCTTCCTCTGTATGAGACCAACAAGAACGGTGCGCATTCCCGAATACGATGGGCTGCCAATTTTCACTTCCCAATCAGTGTTGCGTTTCCGAGGGTGCTTCACATTACGCAACGCTTGGCGGAATGTGTTCGGGTCGACGCCTACAGTTCGAGCCATATCTTCGGCGGTTGTGTGTTTGGCGATCATGAAATCTCCTATGCCTTTTGCCGGTATATAGGGCGTTTGCGCAACTCGGCCAAAGGATTAGCCGTTTGCGCAAACTTCAGACTGAGACACTGCCGGAAAGAGAACTGCTTCCCGATGAGAGGATCATGGTCTAAAAGCGTCCCCTTCCGCCGACTGAAAGGCTGACCATGGCACTGAGAGCCGACGACCTGATCGACCGCCGCCGTTTGCGGCGCAAGCTGACATTCTGGCGCGTTGTCGCCATAGGCATCGTAGCCCTTGGGGTGATTGCGCTTTCAACCTGGTTCTATGGCGACGATTTCGGCGGCTCGACGGTCGACCATATTGCCAAGGTCAAGATCGAAGGCACGATCACCGAGGACGAGGAACTGATCAAGCGCCTGGAAACCATCCGTCTTTCATCGAAGGTGAAAGGGGTGATCCTGTCGATCGATTCGCCTGGCGGCACCACCGTTGGCGGTGAATCGATCTATGAAGAAGTGCGCAAGCTGGCCGCCGACAAGCCGGTGGTGGCGGAAGTCGGCACGCTCGCCGCATCGGCGGGCTATATGATCGCCAGTGCCGCCGATCACATCGTTGCCCGCAAGACCTCGATCGTCGGCTCGATCGGCGTGCTGATCCAGTATCCCGACGTCAGCGGCCTGATGGACAAGCTCGGCGTCAAGCTGGAGGAGGTGAAATCCTCGCCGCTGAAAGCCGCGCCCTCTCCCTTCAAGCCGACCAATGACGACGAGCGCGCCATGGTTCGCAAACTCATCCTCGACAGTTACAACTGGTTCGTCGACATCGTCGCCGAACGCCGCAAGATGACCCGCGAACAAGCGCTGGCGCTTGCCGACGGCTCGATATTCACCGGGCGCCAAGGCGTTGCCAACGGGCTGATCGACGCCGTCGGCGGCGAGGCCGTAGCGGTCGACTGGCTGGCCACCAAGGGCGTCGATGCCAAGCTCAAGGTCGTCGAGTGGAAGGATACCGAACGGCGCGGCAGCTTCCTGTTCTCGAAAGCGATGGCGCAAACCATCGGCAGTGCGCTCGGCCTGCCCGCCTACAGCGGCGACGTCATCCATGAACTCGGAGCCGACCGCTTGTTTCTTGACGGTCTCGTTTCCGTCTGGCACCCTTGAGACGCCGTTTGGGGCAAGTGAAAAAAGCAAATAAAATCATCCTCATAATTTTGACCGCACTGCTTTCACGGGGACCCGTCTCATGATCAAGTCCGAACTTGTGCAGATTATTGCCACGCGCAATCCGCATCTTTTCCTGCGCGACGTCGAAAACATCGTCGGCGCCATCTTCGATGAAATCACCGACGCCCTTGCCGAAGGCAACCGGGTCGAGTTGCGTGGCTTCGGCGCTTTTTCGGTGAAAAATCGTCCCGCCCGCACCGGCCGCAATCCGCGCACAGGCGAATCCGTCGAGGTCGAGGAGAAATGGGTGCCGTTCTTCAAGACTGGTAAGGAACTGCGTGAAAGGCTGAACGGCGGCAAGTAGGCGCGACGTCAGCGCCTGACGGCCTTCGGACAGGCCAGCTTCCGACGGAAAACATCATGTTCAATCGCTTCATGCTCATCGCGATCTTCGTGCCCCTGGCGATCATCCTGATCGCACTCGCCGTTGCCAACCGCGAACTGGTCGCCTTCACGCTGGATCCGTTCAACCCCGGCAATCCGAAGCTGACCCTGACTTTGCCGCTGTTCATCTTCCTGTTCCTGGCACTCGCCATCGGCATGATCGTCGGCAGCCTGGCAACCTGGGTCAAGCAGGGCCGCTATCGCAAGCTGGCGCGCCAGCGCGGCGTCGAGGCCGAGAACCTGCGCCAGGCGGTCAGCCGTGCGCCGGCGGTATCACAAAGCCAGGCTCCGGGAACGGCCCCAGGCTCCGCCCACGGGTCCGCCCAAGGGTCCGCATTGCCGAAGCCGACCGCTTGAACCGCCTGTTGGCGGTTTTGTCCCCACGGAGTTTTGCATGCTGACCATTTCGGCCGCAGAGGTTGACCATGCCCTGAGCTTTGCCAGGCTGGTCGAGACGCTGCGCATGGCGTTTCGCGACGGTGCGGTGCAGCCGGTCAGGCATCATCATACGATCGAGCGGCCAGATGGTGCCGCCTCCACCCTGCTTTTGATGCCGGCCTGGACCGATCTCAACGCGGCCGGCACGTCGGCCGGCGGTCACGTCGGCGTCAAGATCGTTACCGTGTCCCCCGACAACAATGCCATCGGCAAGCCGGCGGTGATGGGGCTCTATCTCCTGCTCAATGGCGCCACCGGCGAACCCGAGGCCTTGATCGACGGCCAGCGGCTGACACAGTGGCGCACCGCCTGCGCTTCGGCGCTCGCGGCCTCCTATCTCGCCCGCGACGATGCCTCGCGGCTGCTGGTGGTCGGCGCCGGCGCGCTGTCGCCCTTCCTCGCCAAGGCGCACTCGGCCGTACGGCCGATCAAGACCATCCGCATCTGGAACCGCACTCCGGCCAATGCCGAGAAAGTCGCCGCCGACCTGCGCGCCGAGGGTTTTGCAGCCAGCGCGGCGAGCGATCTCGATGCCGAGCTTGGGCAGGCCGACATCGTCTCCTCGGCGACGATCACCACCACGCCGTTGATCAAGGGTGCGCTGTTGCAGCCGGGAACCCATGTCGACCTGGTCGGAGGCTTTACGCCGACGATGCGCGAGAGCGATGACGACGCGATCAGGCTTGCCCGCGTCTATGTCGACACCCGCGCCGGCGCCACCAAGGAAGCCGGCGACATCGTCCAGCCGCTGGCCTCCGGCGTGCTGAAGCCGGAAACCATCGTCGCCGATCTGCACGAATTGGCGCGCGGGCAGAAGAAGGGTCGCGAGAGCGCCGGTGAGATCACGCTGTTCAAGTCGGTCGGCGCGGCGCTCGAGGATCTTGCCGCCGGCATTGCCGTCTACAAGGCGATGAAGACTTAATTCGCTGCCGCAGCCGTTTTGGCGCCCATCGCCTCTGCGATCAGAGCAAAATCGGCCGCGCTGACCGAAAACAGGCCAAAGCGAAGCTGATAACCCCAGTTCGACTTGCCGACGGTGAATTCGAGCTTGTCGAGCAGCGGCTTGATCGGCGCTTCCTCGGCCTTAGCCCACGCAACATCGCGGCGGAACGGCGTGAAGCCGGCGCCCATATCGCCCTGATAGGGCCCGCCTTCCCGCACCGTGCCGATCGCGGTGAAGGCCTGCAGGCCATCTTTCTCGCCCAAAACAGTGGTCGGCGAATAGTAGACGATGCCATCGCCTGGCTTGACGCGACGCAGCGGTGCCGCCTTGCCGTGATTGACCTGCATGAAGCCGGCTGCGCGACCCCGCCGGACATGTTCGGCCGATGCCACCGCGATCCAATACGCGCTCATTTCTGGTCACCATCGGCTTGTGCGCCGTCGGACAGCCAATAGACGCGCAGGCGATGATTGTCGGGATCGAGCGCGACAAAAGTACGGCCGAAATCCATGTCGGTCGGCGTCTGCAGGATTGTCAGCCCGCGCCCGGACCAGTCGGCATGGGCGGCATCGACCGCATCGGGCGTATCCAGCGCAAACACGATTTCGGCGCCACCGCCTGACGTGGCGGCTGCCGGCTCCACCGTATGGCGCGACCACAGGCCGAACTTGAAGCCGGCATCGAGCACGAACAGCACGAAGGTCGGCGAACTTTCGACCGGCTGACGGCCGAGCAGCGCGCTGTAGAAGGCGCCGCTCTGCTGCGGCTGGTCGACATAGAGGATGACGAAATTCGGGGTGGTCATGTCTGCTCTCCAAGGTTCAGCGTTTCGACTTGGCGAACATAGGATGCGCTACTGTCAGTTTCTGGCAGTAGCCGTCACGAACCACGCGACGTGTCGAGCGTTGCCCGCCATTCCTTGAGCAGCGCCTGGCGACGATGGGGATAGCGCGTATCTGTTGCATGGAGTTCGGTAATGCGATCGGTGCGAAAATGCCGGAAATCGTGCCGCATCTCGCACCACGCCACCACCACCCGCACCTTGTCGAAGAAGCCCAGCGCAAATGGCCACACGACACGCTCGGACGCAGCGCCGCCAGCGTCGCGGTAAAGAAAGCCGAGCTTGCGCTCGTTGCGGATGGCCTGCCGTACGAGGCCAAGGTCGATGGTCTCGATGGCCATGGCGGGAGGGCCGACCAGCAGTGTGCTCGCGTCGAGATCCTCGCGCAGATCGTCCGGCAGGACAGCCGCGATCTTGGCCAACGCGTTGGCAGCGGCGGCCGAAAGACGCTGGTCCGGCTGCTTGGCGACCCAGCGCGAGCCGAGCACGATGGCTTCGATCTCCTCGTCGCTGAACATCAGCGGCGGCAGCATGAAGCCGGGCTTGAGCACATAACCGACACCCGCCTCGCCCTCGATCGGCGCGCCCTGGCCCTGCAGCGTGGCGATGTCGCGGTAGAGCGTGCGGATCGAAATCCCGAGTTCATCGGCCAGCGCTTGCCCGCTCACCGGCCGGCGATGCCGGCGCAGGCACTGGATCAGGTCGAGCAGGCGTTCGGAGCGGGACATCCGGTAGATTTGCCTGTTTCTTTGACATTGGTCCATCGCGGCCAACCTGAACCGGAGAGGCCGACCTGTCGGACTTGGTTGCGAAGCCGGTTGCCCTATGTCAAAAGCGGCCACCCCGTTCGGAGTTGCCCCCGCTTGAAGTCTTTTCGCGACAAACGCCGCGACAACCGTCCACATCCATCCGCGAAGGGTGCGGCGGACGTGTCGCGTCCGCGTCCCGGCCAGGCTCCCGCCAGACCGGAAGCGCCACCGCGCGAGCGCCATGAGGCGAAGACGGAAAGTCGTTCCGAACCGAACTCGGCGCCGCGCATCCTGGCCCGCCGCGAAGGCGCTCTGCCCGCCGAACATCTTCCCGTGATCCTGGAAGTGGCGCCCAATGCCGATTATGCGCTCCTCGACAGCGGCACCGGCCAAAAGCTCGAACAATATGGCCCCTACCGTATCGTACGGCCCGAGGGCCAGGCGATCTGGCAAAAGGCCTTGCCGGCAAAGGAATGGGAGCGCGCCGACGCCGTCTTCACCGGCGACACCGACGAGGAGGGTATCGGCCGCTGGCGTTTTCCCAAGCTGCCACTCGGCGAGACCTGGCCGATGAAGCATGACGGCATCGACTATCTCGGCCGTTTCACCTCGTTTCGTCATGTCGGCGTCTTTCCCGAGCAGGCCTCCCATTGGGATCACATGGCCGGGCTGATCGCGGCGGCGAAGCGGCCGGTCAAGGTGCTGAACCTGTTCGGCTATACCGGTCTCGCCTCATTGGTGGCGGCTCGCGCCGGGGCCGAGGTCACCCATGTCGATGCCTCGAAGAAGGCAATTGGCTGGGCCCGTGAAAACCAGGAGATGGCCGGCCTCGGCAGCAAGCCGATCCGCTGGATCGTCGACGACGCGGTCAAATTCGCCGAGCGCGAGGAGCGTCGCGGCAGCCGCTACGACATCATCCTGTTCGACCCGCCGGCCTATGGCCGTGGCCCCAAGGGCGAGGTCTGGCAATTGTTCGAGGACCTGCCTGATTTGACCGAACTTTGCCGGGCGATCCTGACGCCGAAGCCGCTTGCCGTGGTGCTGACCGCCTATTCCATCCGCGCCTCCTTCTTCGCCATCCACGCCTTGATGCGCGATACGTTTGCCGGCATGGGCGGCAAGATGGAATCGGGTGAGCTGATCATCCGTGAAAAGTCCGCCGGCCGGGCGCTCTCGACCTCACTGTTTTCGCGTTGGGTGGCTGAATGAACGAGCGGCATGCAGGCGCACCTGGCCAGGTGAAGGAGGTCACCAGCCTCGCCAATCCGCTGGTCAAGGACATCAAGGCGCTCGCGCAGAAGAAATTCCGCGACCAGCAGAACGCCTTCATGGCCGAAGGGTTGAAGCTGGTTATCGATGCGCTCGATCTCGGCTGGCAGATCAGGACGTTAGTTTTCGCCAAGGCAGGGCGCGGCAATGCGGCGGTGGAGAAGGTGGCCGCACGCACGGTTGCCGCAGGCGGCATGGTGCTAGAAGTGTCGGAAAAGGTGCTGGTCGCCATCACCCGCCGCGACAATCCGCAAATGGTGGTGGGCGTCTTTTCGCAGAAATTCCTCGCCTTGAAGGATGTGCGCGCCGACAATGGCGACGTCTGGGTGGCGCTCGATCGGGTACGCGATCCCGGCAATCTCGGCACCGTCATCCGCACCGTCGATGCCGTCGGCGCCAAAGGCGTCATCCTGGTCGGCGATACCACTGATCCATTCTCCGTGGAAACGGTGCGCGCCACCATGGGTTCGATCTTTGCCGTGCCGGTAGCCAAGGCGACGACCGAGGCTTTCCTTGCCTGGCGAGGCGGCTTCTCAGGCCTCGTCGCCGGAACCCACCTGAAAGGCGCCGTCGACTACCGCTCGGTCGATTTTTCCCGCGGGCCCGTGCTGCTGATGATGGGCAACGAGCAGCAGGGGCTGCCCGAAAGCCTGGCTGCGAGCTGCGACAGGCTGCTCAGGATTCCGCAAGCGGGCCGTGCCGATTCGCTCAATCTGGCCGTCGCCACCGGCATCATGCTGTTCGAGATCCGGCGCGGCGCGCTGAAGCTCGAGCCAATCCTGGACCAGCAATGAAGGTTGCCTGCCCGTGAGATCATGGACTCCCTACGCACTGCTCGTCGTCGCGGCCATCGCGCTCGACCAGTGGATAAAGTACCTGGTCGAGGCCGGTCTGCCTTTTCAGGAAAAGGTTGATCTGTTGCCCTTCCTGGCGCTGTTTCGCACCTACAATACCGGCATCGCCTTCTCGATGTTCTCATCCTTCGGCGACACCGGGCTGATCGTCATTTCGCTCGCCGTCGTTGCCTTCGTGCTGTTCCTGGCGACGCGGATCGCGCCGTCCCAGATCCTTGCCCGCACCGGCTTTGCGCTGATCGTCGGCGGCGCGCTCGGCAACCTGATCGACCGCGCCGTCTACGGCCACGTCATCGACTACATCCTGTTCCACACGACGGTCTGGTCGTTCGCCGTCTTCAACCTTGCCGACGCCTTCATCTCGGTGGGCGCGGCACTGGTCGTCTTCGACGAGCTGTTCGGCTGGCGGCGCGAGCCCGGGCCGTCCAACGCCAAGCCTTCCAAAGCCATGCCTTCCAAGGCCAAGTCTTCGAAGGCCAAGTCTTCGAAGGATTGACCCCGTGCCGCCATCGCCGCACAGTTCATGTCGCCAAACACGATCGCGGAGAAAGACATGTCCGAAACCTTCAAAGCCATCCTCGTTTCGCGTGACGCCGAGAAAAAGCAGTCGGTAACCGTGACCGATCTCACCGACGCCGACCTGATGGAAGGCGATGTCACCATCGCGGTCGAGGCAACGACGGTGAACTACAAGGATGGCCTGGCGATCACAGGCAAGGCGCCGGTGATCCGCCGCTGGCCGCTGGTGCCGGGCATCGATTTCGCCGGCACCGTCATCTCGTCTTCCCATCCCGACTGGCGCGCCGGTGACAAAGCCATCCTGAACGGCTGGGGCGTCGGCGAAACCCATTTCGGCGCCTATGCTGGCCGCGCCCGTGTCAAAGGCGACTGGCTGGTGCCGCTGCCGCAGGGCATCAGCCCGCATGACGCGATGGCCGTCGGCACCGCAGGCTATACCGCCATGCTCTGCGTCATGGCCCTGGAGCGGCACGGCATCCTGCCCGATCGCGGCCCGGTGGTGGTGACGGGGGCGGCCGGCGGTGTCGGCTCGGTCGCGGTCTCGATCCTGTCCAGCCTCGGCTACCATGTCATTGCTTCCACCGGCCGCAATGCCGAAAGCCCCTATCTGATCGACCTTGGCGCCGCCGAAGTGATATCGCGCGACGAGCTTGCCCAGCCGGCCAAGCCGCTGGCCAAGGAGCGCTGGGCCGGCGGCATCGACGCAGTTGGCAGCCACACGCTGGCCAATGTGCTCTCGATGACCTCCTATGGCGGCGCGGTCGCCGCCTGCGGCCTGGCCGGCGGCATGGACCTGCCGACCAGCGTCGCGCCCTTCATCCTGCGCGGCGTCTCATTGCTCGGCATCGATTCAGTGATGGCGCCGAAAGCAGTCCGCCTCGAGGCATGGCGCCGCATCGGCACCGACCTCGATCTTCAGAAGCTCGCCAGCCTGTCCAGCACCATCGGGTTCGACGGCATCGTCGATGCCGCGCGCGACATCGTCGACGGCAAGATCCGCGGCCGCGTCGTCGTGGATATGTGACTCCGCCCAACTGCCGGAAGGGATGGAATCGCCAGATCTGCGGCAAACCCGCCGCGCCTCGGCAAAAAGCGCTCATCCGCTAAAATTCGAACGATCCGCCGCAATTTTCCATAATCTCTGTCTGGCAAGGATTTCGCATGATCGCGGAATCCGGCAGCCAACAGGCGGACACTGGCGACGACGTCGATGCGGTGCTCCCGCCGCTGGTGCCCGAGCCGGAATTCTCCAGGCGCGAAAGCCTGCCCTTTCTGACATTCGTCGCCATCGTGGTGGTGGCCGGGCTGGCGCATCTGACCGGGGCACCAATCTTCATTAGCGTCGCATTGCTGGCAACCGGTCTTGCCGGTCTTGCCCTGCATCTGCGCGCCAGGCGGAGCGAACATCGCACCTCTGCCCTTCTTGACGAAACCACTGCCCGCAGCCGCGCCGAGATCGAGACGCTGGCCGACCGCATGTGGGAGATGCAGGAGAGCGATGAGCGCTTTCGCGGCCTGATCGACGCGCTTGGCGATCTCGTCATCCATCGCGACCGCGATGGCTACATCGTCTATGCCAACAAGGTCTTCGCCGATCTCGTCGAGATCGACCAGCGCGACCTTGCCGGCAAGACCCTGGCAGAACTGGGCATCGAGGTCGGCATGGTTCCCGATGCCGCCTTTTCCGACCATGAGTGCCTGAGTTCCACCGATGTCTCTATCAGCACGCCGAGCGGGCAGCGCTGGTTCTCCTGGATCGAACTGTCGGTGCGCGACAAGGACAGCGGCGCGGTTTCGCACCGCGCCATCGCCCGCGACATCACCGCCCGCAAACGCGCCGAATCCTCGCTGATCACCGCACGCGAACGGGCCGAATATGCCAGCCAGGCCAAATCGCGCTTCCTCGCCACCGTCAGCCATGAAATCCGCACCCCGATGAACGGCATCATGGGGATGGCCAGGTTGCTCGCCGACACCAGCCTGTCGCCGGAGCAGCAAACCTATGTCGGCGCGGTCTCGACCTCGGCCAGCGCATTGCTTGCCCTGATCGAGGATCTTCTCGACTATTCCAAGATCGAAGCCGGGCGTTTCGACCCCGAGCCGCAGCCGATGTCGGTGCGCGAGATCGCCGACAACATCATCGAATTGCTGGCAGCGCGGGCTTTCGCCAAGGATATCGGGCTGGGTTGCCATGTCGAACCCGACGTGCCGCAATTGATCACCGCCGATCCGGGCAAGGTGAGGCAGGTGCTTCTCAACCTCATCGGCAACGCCATCAAGTTCACCGACAGCGGCGGCGTGCTGGTGAGCATAGCATGCGCACGCACCGAAACCAGCGACCGCATATGCTTCACCATCGCCGATACCGGTCCGGGCCTGCGTGATGCCGACCTGGAGCGCATTTTCGAGGAGTTCGAGCAGGCCGACGGCACGTCGACACGCACACATGGCGGGGCCGGCCTCGGCCTTGCCATCTCCAGACGCCTGGTGGCCGCCATGGGCGGCACGATCTCGGTATCCAGCCGGCTCGGCCAGGGATCCGAGTTCGTCTTCGAAATCCCTGCGATAGCGGCCACCGAAGCGCCGCAGGGCCACCAGAATGCTCTCTCGGGCAGACGCGCGGTGATCCTGTCGAAGAACGCCGTCGAGGCCGACGCCATCGCCCGCACCATCCGCGCCAATGGCGGCGCGGTCGACATCGCCACCACTGCCGCACAGGCCGCGCCTTTCGCCGCCGGCTGCGATGCGATCCTGGTCGATGCAGCGATGGAAGAAGGCGACGGAAGGCTGCTCAAGCGCCTGCGCCAAAGCGGTTTCTCCGACTGTGAGGCGATCACGCTGATCGCGCCGACCGATCGCGGCATGCTTGGCGAGTTCCGAGCCAGCGGCTACGCAACCTTCCTGGCCAGACCGGTGCGTGGCGGAACACTTCTGCGTGTGCTGTTGAGCAGCCATGCTCCGAGCCTCGGCCCGCCGCAGCCGGAAAGGCGCGGCGCGCCGACGCTGCGCGCCGTCGGCAACCGCCAGCGCGGCCTGTCGGTGCTGATCGCCGAGGACAATGACATCAACGCCATGCTGGCCCGCGCCACGCTGCTGAAGGCCGGGCATCGCGTCAAGGTGGTCGGCAACGGCAAGGCCGCCGTCGAGGCTGTCACCGGCGCCGCGCACAAGGACCGCTTCGACGTGGTCTTGATGGATCTGCACATGCCGGTCATGGACGGGCTGGACGCGATTGCCGCCATCCGCCGCCATGAGGAAGAAAGTGCAGTGCGGCCGGTGCCGATCATGGTGCTGTCGGCCGACAGCCAGGAAAAGACCCGTCATGCGGTGTTGGCCCATGGCGCCAGCGGCTTTGTCACCAAGCCGCTCGACCCCGAGGCGCTGGTCAATGCTGTCGAGGGGCAGGTCGTCGCGGCCTGAGCTTTCCACCGTCATTCGGCACGGGCGATCACTTAAACGTAGCCGGTTGATCGTATTCGCCAGCCGACGAAGTATTGCCCATGACGTCGTATCACGGTACTGTCACAATCCTGTTGCACCTACACCGTATCCCCGTGCCAAGAGGGATGGCTCGAAGGAGAATCACTCGTGCATACAGTTATGCCGGAATGTGACACTCGGCCGAACGCCAGCAGCGCCTTGCTTGCCGGACGTAACGTCGATTCCGTCATAAAGGGCGCTGCGCTGGGCCGTATAGGCAATCTTGAAGTGCGGCTCGCTCGCAACGAGGCCGAGATCGCGGCCGCGCAGGAAGTGCGCTACCGGGTGTTCTACGACGAACTTGGCGCCAGGAAGGACCTGTTCCAGGCCCATGACCGCCGGGACGCCGATCGGTTCGATCCGCTCTGCGACCATCTGCTGGTTTTGGACACCACGCTTTCCGGTCCCGAACATCGCCGCATCGTCGGCACATATCGGCTGCTGCGGCAAGAAATCGCGGCCACGGCCGGTGGCTTCTATTCCGAAGGTGAATTCGAGCTGACCAAGCTCATCGCCCGCCACCCCGGTCAGCGTTTCCTTGAACTCGGCCGCTCCTGCGTGTTGCCGGAATACCGCTCGAAGCGCACCATCGAGGCGTTGTGGCAAGGCATCTGGGCTTACATCAATCATTACGAAATCGGTGTGATGACCGGCTGCGCGTCCTTTCACGGCACCGTGCCGGCGGCGCATGCCGAGGCGCTCACCTACCTAGCCCACCACTGCCGGACGAACTCGGCCTGGGACGTGCGCGCGGTGTCCGGGCGCTATTGCTCGATGGATCTGATGCCGATCGAGGCCGTCAATGCCAAGGCGGCGATCGCCGCGATGCCGCCTTTGGTCAAGGGCTATCTGCGCGTCGGTGCCCGCATCGGCGATGGTTGCGTCATCGATCGCGAATTCTCGACGGTCGATGTGTTCGTCGTGATGCCGGTCAAGGAGATCGGCGCACGCTACGTCAACTATTATGGCGGCGAAGCCCAGCGCTTCGCGGCGTGAGATTGAGTAGGCAGTAGGCAGTAGGCAGTAGTGATGACGCCACGATTAAGCTCCTGTGACTACTGATTATTCCCTATTCCCTATTCCCTATTCCCTATTCCCTATTCCCTATTCCCTATTCCCTATTCCCCATTCCCTATTCCTCTCTTCACGGAATATCTTCCGGCCGCCTGCCGGGTCGGCTCTTGTAGGACGGAAACGACCAGCCGAATTTGAGCGCACCACCGCGCACGAGGAACGCCGCCGCAAAACCGGCGAGGTCCGAGGCGAGCGGCGGCAGTCCGGCAAGTTCGCCAAGCGTGTAAAGGCCGGCACCCGCAAGGGCCGCCGTAACGTAGATTTCGGGCCTGAGCAGCACCGATGGCTCGCCGGCAAGGAGATCACGCAGAATGCCGCCGAAAGTGGCGGTGAGCACGCCGGTGATGACGGAGACGACCGGCGAACCGGTAATCGCAAGCCCCTTGGCCGCGCCCATCACCGAAAAAGCGGCGAGCCCGACGGCGTCGAGCCAGAGCAGCCATTTCCAGCGCGATTCGACACGATGCGCGCTGAAGAAGACCAGCACCGCAACCGCGGCGCAGACCAGCACATAGCCGGAGTTGGCGACCCAGAAAACCGGCAGGTTGAGGATAACGTCGCGAAGCGTGCCACCGCCTATCCCGGTGACGCTGGCCAGGAACAGGAAGCCGATAATGTCGAGCTGCTTACGCGAAGCCGCCAGCGCCCCGGTCGCCGCGAAGACGGCGACACCGGCATAGTCAAGAAGCGCGATAGGGTTCATGAGGCCAAGGCAGTAGGGATTAGGGATTTAGGGATTAGGGATTAGGCAGTATGAATAGCACGAAGCCGCGCGATGATACGACTGCCCTAGTTTCCTACTGCCTACTGCCTACTGCCTACTGCCTATTCCCTGCCTCACGCATCTTTCTCGGCCTGTTCGTTCACCGGCCCCGGCTCAACCGGTGCTTCAGCGGCGGCGAACTTTGGCCCGCCCTTGGCGACGCCCACCATGGCCGGGCGCAGCACGCGGTCGCCGATCGAATAGCCCGGCTGCACGACCTGGACCACGGTGTTGGCCGGGACATCCGGATTGGGCACTTCGAACATCGCCTGGTGGAAATTGGGATCGAACTTCTCGCCTTCAGGCGCGAGCTTCTTGACCCCATGCCGTTCCAGCGCCGACAGCATGGCGCGCTCGGTGAGGTCGACGCCTTCGATCAGCGCCTTGAAGCCGGCGTCACCCGATGCCTTGGCCTCGGCGGGAATCGCATCCAGCGCGCGGCGCAGATTGTCCGACACCGACAACATGTCGCGGGCGAAATTCGCGACCGCGTAGGTGCGCGCATCGTGCACATCGCGCGCCGTGCGGCGACGCAGGTTTTCCATCTCGGCCGCCACGCGCAGCGCGCGGTCCTTCAGCTCTTCATTTTCCTTCAGCAGCCGCACAAGGGCTTCATAATCACCGTCGGTGCTGCCTTCCGTGCGCTCGACTGTGGGCTCGGTCGCCTCGACTTCATCGGGCGCGCGTTCGTCTTTTGCCTGGTCGCTCATCGCCGTTTCCCGTCAATCTCGAATGATGTGGATTTTGTGCCCGATATCGATGTTTGGCGGCCAAAAATCAAGGGGTAAGCGACTATGGAAGCCGCCGGCCAAGGCGGGACAATGACAGGCAAGACATTTCGACTTTAATTCAAATTTTACCTTAACCGCCGGCTTTGCTTGCCACACAGGCATGATGGGGGAACCATTCTCTTGCTGCAGGAGTTTCGAAGCCGAGACAGGATTTTGAGATGATGACCCGCAACATGGGCGAAAAGGCAGAGGGGCTGGCCATCGAGATCAGGCGCCAGTTCGGCGCCGAGGCGGTGACCCGCTTTCTGCGCACCTTGCCGGCCTTCCGCACCGAAGCCGACATCCCCGACCGGCTCAGAGAACTGCTCGACCGCCTCGATGGGGCGGAGCGCGGTGACATCGGCTGGCGCCGGCCGTAACGCAACAATCGATCTTGGCAGCAAACCTCCTATCGGCAATAGCCGGGGAGAGCCGAACCATCTAAGGATAGATGGGTTGGTTCAAATGGAGGACGTAATGCGCAAGGTTTCGATTACCTCATCGCTGATGGCGCTTGTCGGCCTCGGCGCCATAACTTTGGCGGCCTTTCCGGCACAAGCAGACAATCTGCAGCTGCAATTGGGCAAACATGGCCCGCGGCTGAAGCTCATGGAAGATTGCGACCCCGCCTACGACGATTGCGAAGGTCCCCGTCGCGACGATCGGCGCGACCGGCGTCAACGAGGCTGCACGGAAGACCGGGCTCTCGACAAGGCAGAGCGAATGGGCATCCGCCGCGCAAGAATTGAGTCCATCGGCCGCCGGGAGATCACGGTCCGCGGCAGACAGGGTGGCGACCGCGTGCGCGTGACTTTTGGCACCGAGCGCGGCTGTCCTATCCTCGATCGCGAATAGCGGTCGACGTCATCAGCAGGTTGAGCTGGCGGTTGGCTGGCTCGACCGCCAAGCCACGCGACAATTACGCACAGTAATTTTGCGTGATGTTGCCTTGCGGCGGCGAGGCACCGCGCCTATGCTTCCTGATGAACATGATTTCCCCTGAGGCGGTGGCCAACAGCAAGCGCGCCTGGCTGAAGATTCTCGCCCGCTACAAGAAGCCCGACAGGCGGCGCAGCGCCGTCGAACTCGCCATCACCCTCATTCCATTCGCCATACTCTGGGGACTGTCCTCGGCGGCCTATGCCTATGGCCATTGGTGGGGACTGGTCCTCATCCTTCCCGCGGCCGGGTTTCTGGTGCGCATCTTCATGATCCAGCACGACTGCGGCCACGGCTCCTTCTTCGCCAATCGCTACGCCGACGACTGGATTGGCCGCGCGCTCGGCATCCTGACGCTGACGCCCTACGATTGCTGGCGGCGTGCCCACGCGACGCACCACGCCAGCGCCGGCAATCTTGACGAACGCGGCATGGGCGACATCCGGACGCTGACCGTTGCAGAATACCGGCAGATGTCGTGGCGAGGCCGCCTCGCCTACCGTCTCTATCGCCACCCGCTGGTGATGTTCGGGCTCGGTCCGATCTGGCTGTTCATCTTCGAGCAAAGGCTCCCCGTCGGCATGATGCGCGGCGGCCTGACCCCTTGGGTGTCGTCGATGACCACCAATCTTGGCATCGCGGTCGCGGCAGCCATCCTCATCTGGTTCGTCGGCCCAGGCGCTTTCCTGGTGGTCCACCTGCCGATCGTCATCCTCGCCGGTTCGGCCGGCATCTGGCTGTTCTACGTCCAGCACCAGTTCGAGGAAACGGAATGGGCGAAGGATGCCGACTGGGAATTCCAGCACGCTGCCCTGCACGGATCGTCCTATTACGATCTACCGCCGGTGCTGAACTGGCTCACCGGGAACATCGGTGTCCATCACGTCCATCATCTCTCCGCCAAGGTGCCGTGCTACCGGTTGCAGGAAGTGCTGCGGGATTATCCCGAGTTGCGCGACATCGGCCGTGTCACGCTGCTCGAAAGCTTGCGCTGCGTCAAATTGGCATTGTGGGACGAAAACCGCCGCAAGCTGGTGTCGTTCCGCGAGGCACGGGCGGCGGCTTAAGCAATTCCAGGAGAAGTTTGAACGGTTTCCCAGGGAAAGCGCGTAACGTTTTCCCTGGGCAATTGCGTCATAACAAAAGGACCGCCGCGCTATGGGCGCCGCGGCCTGGAGCTCCGATCAGGCAGCCCTGATCATGTCGGCGGCCTTTTCGGCGATCATGATGGTTGGGGCATTGGTGTTGCCACCAATCAGTGTCGGCATCACCGAGGCGTCCACGACACGCAAGGCTTCAAGCCCGCGCACCTTGAGTTGCGGATCGACCACCGCCATCTCGTCGACCCCCATCCGACAGGAGCCGACCGGGTGATAGACCGTGTCGGCGCGGGTACGGATATGGGTCATCAGATCGGCATCGCTCGGCTCGCCGGCGATGTGCATTTCCTTGTGCCGGTAGCGCGTCAGCGCCGGCGAAGCCAGCACCTGCCGGGTGATCCTCACGCCTTTCAGCAGCAGTTCCGCATCGCGCTGGTCGCCGAGAAAGCGCGGATCGATGCGTGGCGCGGCAAATGGATCGGCGCTGGCCAGCCCAACCTCGCCACGTGAGTGCGGCCGCAATATGCAGACATGACAGGAAAAACCGAAGCCGTAGTGCAGCGTGCGCGCATGGTTTTCGACCAGGCCGATGACGAATTGCAGCTGCAGGTCAGGGCGTTCAAGCGCCGGGTCGGATTTGACGAAAGCGCCGCTCTCGGCCGCCGGCGAGGCGATCAGCCCGGTTCCATCCCGGCGCCACTGCGCGATGTGCCTGAGGAAACCCAACGCGCCGCGCGGGCTCATGCCAAGCATATCGGTGTCCTTCGATCTCCAGCCGACGATGAAATCGAGGTGATCCTGCAGGTTCTTGCCGACGCCCGGCAATTCGTGGACGACGGGAATGCCATGCACGGCAAGTTCGGCCGCCGGGCCGATACCCGATAGCAACAGAAGCTGCGGCGAACCGAAGGCACCGCCACAGAGGATCACCTCGCGCGACGCCTGTGCCACTGTCTCGCCTTTGCGTGTCCGGTAGCGGATGCCGGTGGCGCGCTTGCCGTCAAGGACGATGCCTGTGGCGTGCGCCCGCGTGACCACGGTCAGATTGGTCCGCTGCATCACCGGATGGAGATAGGCGGCGGCAGTCGAACAGCGCTCGCCATTACGGGCGCCACCGGCAAACTGGGTCACCTGGAAATAGCCGGCGCCCTCTTGTTCCGGTCCGTTGAAATCGTCCGAGGCGCGAATCTGGTTTTCGCCACAAGCCTCTATGAAGGCCTTGGCGATCGGCCTCGGCGAGCGCTGGTTCGACACTTTCAGCGGGCCGTCCCCGCCATGCAACGCATCAGTGCCGCGCTCATTGCCCTCGGCGCGCCGGAAATAGGGCAGCACCTCATCCCACGACCAGCCCTCGCAGCCTAGATTTGCCCATTCGTCATAGTCGCTGCGATGGCCCCTGACATAGAGCATTGCATTGATTGCGCTGGAGCCGCCCAGCGCCTTGCCGCGCGGCTGGTAGCCCTTGCGGCCGCCAAGACCTTGCTGCGGCACGGTCTCGAAGGCCCAGTTGTTGATTCTGGGCCGGCCGGAAAGCATGCTGATAATGCCAGCAGGAGCGCGGATCAGCATATCCCTGCCCTCGCCGCCAGCTTCGATCAGGCAGACCGTTTTCGATGGATCTTCCGAAAGCCGCGCGGCAAGCGCACAGCCGGCGGACCCACCGCCGGCTATGACATAGTCGTAACGCATGAAGACCCCTCCCCGATCGTCCACGGATTTCCATCCGGATGATCAAGAAAAGGCCTGAACACGACTGATGTAAAGACGCGCGGAATTACCGCAACGTCAGCTGCTGCGAACGCGCCGCCAGGAGTATTTCGGGCCTTTTGGTTCCGGCACGGCGGCTGGCTGGTAGTAGAGCCCCAATCCGCCGGTACGGTCCTCCTCCAGGCGCTTCAACAGCACCGGATTGGAAATCTCGAACTCGTCGAAGCCCAGCCGCAGCATATGCGGCAGCTGGTCCACCAGCACCTGGCCCGTGGCGCGAACGGCACCTTCGAAATGGTAGCGGCCGCGCAGCAGTTCTCCCTTGGAGAACGAGCGGCCGTCGCTGAAGGCCGGGAAGGCCAATGCCACCAGCGACAGCTGGTCGAGCAGGTCGGCAATCTTCTCGAGCTGATCACCCGGCTGCAGCACGACGCCGAGCCGTTCCTTGGCCGAGCGGCGTACCTCCGGATCGAGATCGAGGAAGGCTTGCAACGGCAGGATGAAGCGGCCGTTGCCGGACAGCGCATCGGCGCTTTCGGCATGCGTCCACTCATCCTCGTGAAAACCCGCAGTGGTCCAGAGTCGGGTCTCCGGTGTCGTCGGTCCAGTCATAAAGATTCCTAAAGCCCCAAGATCCAGGTCCGCTGAAAGTCCATCCCACGCAAAGCCGGCGGTCTCCGGACGAAGGTCGCCGTTTGCAGGCCGGCTGAATTTCAGCATACCCTATAGTGATGCGTCGGTCAGCGACTTCTCCAGCCCCGACAGGTGAATGCCGCACTCGGTCTTGGCATGACCGGCCCAGCGGCCGCTGCGCGCGTCCTCGCCCGGCTGCACCGGCTGCGTGCACGGGAAGCAGCCGATCGACAGATAGCCATAGGCGACCAGTGGATTTTCGCGCAGCGCATGCGCGCGCATATAGTCGGCCTGGTCCGATGTCGTCCAATGCGCCAGCGGATTGATGCGGATGCGTGGACCGACCGCCTCGAACACCGGCAGCGCTGCCCGCGTCGCGGCCTGGAAACGCTTGCGGCCGGTGAGCCAGGCTCGAAATGGCGCGACACCGCGCGCCAGCGGCTCCACCTTGCGCACGTCGCAGCAGGCGTCGGTGTTGCTCTGATGCAGATTGCCCGTCGGATCGATCCGTTCGAGTGCTGCTTCCTCGGGTTTGATCACCCTTATGTTGGTCAGCCCGAAATCGGCGGCGAGCGCGTCGCGATAGCCGAGCGTCTCCTCGAAATGCTTGCCGGTGTCGAGGAAGATGACCGGCAGTGTCCGGTCGATCTTGGCGATCATGTGCAGCAGCACAGCCGAATCCGCGCCGAACGACGACACCGCAGCGATCTCGTCAAGGAACAGTTCGCGGGCCGAGCGTTCGATGATCTCGAGCGGCTTCAGATGACCGTAGAGCGCATCGAGCCCCGCCGCTTTGGCGGCGATGCCGTCATCGACGTCTCCAATACGGTCAAGCGGCCTTGGCTTCGCCAGCATAGAGCGCCTCCTTGAACGGCGCGGGACCGACTCGGCGGTAGGCGTCGATGAATTTCTCTTGTGGGTCGAGCCGAAGGCCGAGATAGGTCTCGACGATCTGTTCGATGGCGTCGGTGATCTCTTCCGACGAGAAGCCGCGGCCGATGATCTCGCCGACCGAGGTGTTCTCGTCTGCCGAGCCGCCCAGCGTCACCTGATAGAGTTCGGAGCCCTTCTTCTCGACGCCGAGGATGCCGATGTGGCCGACATGGTGATGACCGCAGGCGTTGATGCAGCCGGAGATCTTCAGCTTCAGTTCGCCGATCTCGCGCTGCCGTTCCAGCGAGGCGAAGCGTTGCGAGATTTCCTGCGCGATCGGGATCGAGCGCGCCGTGGCCAGCGCGCAATAATCGAGGCCCGGGCAAGCGATGATGTCCGATATCAGGTTGGAGTTGGCTGTCGCCAGACCGATGCCGACCAGCGCATCATAGACCGCCTTGAGGTCGGCGCGGGCCACATGCGGCAGGATCAGGTTCTGCTCATGGCTGACACGCAGCTCGTCAAAGCCATATTTCTCGGCGATGTCGGCGATCGCTTCCATCTGGCTGTCCGAAGCGTCGCCGGGCACCTCGCCGATGCCCTTCAGCGAGATCGTCACCGCCGCATAGTCGGGATGGCGGTGCGTCACGACGTTCTGGTCGAGCCACTCCGAAAACCCCTTGGAATCGAGCCGCGCCAGCTTGACCGCCTGGTCGCCTTCCGGCCGCCCAGCGAGCACCGGTGGCGCGAAATAGGCCTCGATCGCGCGGATGTCGGCTTCCGGCAGCTTCAGCTCGGCGTCCTTCAACTCCAGCCACTCGGCCTCGACCTGACGGGTGATCTCCTCGACGCCGGTCTCATGGACGAGGATCTTGATGCGCGCCTTGTACTTGTTGTCCCGGCGGCCATAGAGGTTGTAAACGCGCAGGATCGCCGTGCAGTAAGACAAAAGATCGGCTTCCGGCAGGAAGTCGCGGATTTTCCGGGCAACCATCGGCGTGCGGCCCTGGCCGCCGCCGATATAGACGGCAAAACCGAGTTCGCCGGCGGCGTTCTTCTTCAGGTGCAGGCCGATGTCGTGGGTCTGAATGGCGGCGCGGTCGCGCTCGGCGCCCGTCACCGCGATCTTGAACTTGCGCGGCAGGAACGAGAATTCCGGATGCACCGACGACCACTGGCGCAGGATTTCCGCGTAGGGACGCGGATCGGCGACTTCGTCGGCGGCAGCGCCGGCGAAGTGGTCTGCGGTGACGTTGCGGATGCAATTGCCGCTGGTCTGGATGGCATGCATCTCAACGCTCGCGAGATCCGCCAGGATCGCCGGAATGTCAGACAGCGCCGGCCAGTTGAACTGGATGTTCTGGCGCGTGGTGAAATGGCCGTAGCCCTTGTCGTATTTGCGGGCGATGTGGCCAAGCATGCGCAACTGCTTGCCGTTCAGCGTGCCGTACGGCACCGCGATGCGCAGCATGTAAGCATGCAGTTGAAGATAGACGCCGTTCATCAGCCTCAATGGCCGGAACTGGTCCTCGGTGATCTCGCCGGCAAGACGACGCTGCACCTGGTCGCTGAACTCGGCAACGCGGGCCTGGACAAAATCGTGGTCGAACTCATCGTAACGGTACATGCTTGGTCTTTCAGGGCGCGTCCGCCCATGCCTGGTGTCTTGGTTATGCTGCCCGCGCAGCCTGCTTGCCGAGATCGTTGCGAATGGTCGGGCCGGCGGCGCGGATCTTCTCGCGCAGCCGCACCGGTTGGACGACGCCGTTGACGACTTCAGCGTCGATCAAATTGACGTCGACCACTTCGTTGGCGGCATAGGCCTTGGCGCCGGTCGCCTCGAGCCTGTCCTCGGCTGCCTTGTCATGGGCGAGGTCGGCATGGTCCACCGTCTCGGCCCAGCCGCCATCGGCGTACCAGACGGCAATACCGTCGGTGAGGCGGTTGGCGGTCAGTATCTTCATTGCTGAACTCCTTCGGCGACCGAACTGGACGCGCCTTCATGCCTGTGTGCCGCCAGCGGCTCGGACCGTTCAAAGTTGGCGCCGGCGACCGCATCGCCGATGATGGTCATGACCGGGCCGGAAAGATCGGCGCGCGTTTCCAGCGACGGCAGGTCGGCAAGCGTGCCGTGGAAGCGACGCCGGTTGGCGAGGCTGGCATTCTCGACCACGGCCACCGCCGTATCTGGCGACAGACCCGCCTCGATCAGCCGTCCGGCAACCTCGGCGGCCACCGAGCGGCCCATATAAACGGCGACGGTGGCGCCGGAAATGGCGAGCTTGGCCCAGTCGGGCAGCGAATTGCCCTTGAGGTCGTGGCCGGTGGTGAACACCATCGACGAGGAGACACCGCGCAAGGTCAGCGGCAGTTCGAAATCGGCGGCGGCGGCAAAGGCCGCGGTGACGCCCGGAACCACCTCATAGGCGATGCCGGCATCGCGAAGTGCCGCCATCTCTTCGCCGGCCCGGCCGAACACCAGCGGATCGCCTGACTTCAGCCGCACGACACGCTTGCCTTCACGGCCAAGCTCGACCAGCAGCGCATTGATCTCAGCCTGGCTCTTGGTGTGACAGCCCTTGCGCTTTCCGACCGGCAGACGCTCGGCATCGCGGCGACCCATGGCAACCACCGCCTCCGGCACCAGCGCGTCATGGACGATGACATCGGCTTCCATCAGCAGGCGGTGTGCGCGCAAGGTCAGAAGATCCTCGGCGCCCGGACCGGCACCGACCAGCGCGATGTGGCCGCGAGCCGGCGCATTCGAAAGCAGGAGATCGACGGCAGCATCATGCGCCTGCGAAAGCTGACCGATTTCAGCCGCGCGTGCAGGAGCACCAGTGAAGAAATCATTCCAGAAGCGGCGCCGGGCATTGCCTCTCGGCAGCAGCTTCTCGGCAGCCCCGCGAAACGAAGCGGCAAGCGTTGCCAGCGGCCCGAGCGACGGCGACAGCATACGGTCGATGCGGCCGCGCAGCATCTGCGCAAGCACCGGCCCGGCGCCTTCGGTGCCGATGGCGATGGCGACTGGCGCGCGGTTGACCAGCGCCGGGGTGAAGAAATCGCAAAGCTCAGGCCGATCGACGGCATTGACCGGAATGCTTAGGCGGCGCGCATCCGCAGCCACCCGACGGTCGAGTTCCTCGTCGCCGCTGGCGGCAAACACCATGATCGCGCCTTCGAGCTGCGATGCGTCGTAAGCGGCGGCAAAATGGCTCGCGCCGGCCTGGGCGACGAAGGCGAGCAGGTCAGGCTCGGCGTGTTCCGCGATAATCCGCAGGACCGCACTCGACTGTCCGATCAGCCGCGCCTTGGCCAGCGCCTCTTCGCCGCCGCCAACGATGGCCACAGCTTCGCCCTCGACCCGCATGAACACGGGGAAGGCATTGAGCTTGGGAGCAGTGTGCGACATGGACGCGAGCGGAATCCTGAATGAGCTTGCAGTTCTACGCGCGGGCGCGAGAAACCAGAAGGAACGCACTCGCGCATCCCTTATCGGGATGCAATTGCTTTTCTGAAAGCATCCCGGCCAAGAGAAAAATATTTCTCGTTTACAGATGGAGCGGATTCAAGCTGCTGTCGCAGGCCTTGTTTTCCGGGTCTTTTAGCGCCCGGGGAGAAAAGCCGCAAAACCGTTTTTTCTAAATTCTACCAAATTAGTAGATTAAAGCCGCGAACTCTGGATAGCCAGAATGTCCAACGCCGACGCGGCTGCCGACTGGAACATTAGTGGCTCGGGGCGCGTTCTCAAAAGGCCTGTCATATCGGATCGAAACCCCGGCTGCGGAACGCCACGAAAGGCCACCACGCGGCTGAAAAGGAGCCTGTCATCATGAACACAATCATACTCAAGCACGGTATCTGGGTCATGGTGGCCGATGGCGAGAAGGCGCTTTTCCTCCGAAACGCCGGCGACAACAAATATCCGAATCTCGAGGTGGTGCAGGAAATGCAGCAGGACAACCCGCCCACCCGCGAGCAAGGCAGTGACAGCCCGGGCCGATACAATGATGGTCCCTCCGTACACCGCAGCGCAGTCGAGGATACGGACTGGCACCGCATCGGCAAGGAGCGTTTCGCCGATGAAATCGCCGCCCGGCTCTACAAGCTCGCGCATGACGGCGAATTCAGCGAGATCGTGCTCGTCGCACCGCCGGTGGTGCTTGGGACAATGCGCAAAAAGCTGCATAAGGAGGTCGGGGACAAGGTGACCGCCGAAATTCCCAAGACATTGACCAACCATGCCATACCGGAAATCGAGGCCTTGCTGCAGGCAGCCTGATCATTGTCGATCGGCCCTGACCGATCGAGACGAATAGCACCGCACAAATTCCGATTTGACCGGCAGCTTTCTCGGCTGCCGGTCAAATATTTGCGGCAGCGCCGTCGATTTCATGGCTTTGCGGGTTGCATCGCCGACATACCATCCACCATATTGCAAACAGGCGGCGGCTTTGGGCGGCGCTCATCCAACATCGCTGTTTTTGAAAGGCGCTCCATAGACAATGCCGCATGACACGCCCCTTATCGCCACCATCGTCGCCGGTCTGGGGCTGGCTTTCGTCTTCGGGGCTCTCGCCAATCGCTTCCGCATTCCGCCGCTGGTCGGCTATCTCGTAGCCGGCGTGCTGGTCGGGCCGAACACGCCTGGCTTCGTCGCCGATGCCGGCCTTGCCAACGAACTGGCCGAAATCGGCGTCATCCTCCTGATGTTCGGCGTCGGGCTGCACTTCTCGCTCAAGGATCTGCTGTCGGTGCGTGCCATCGCCGTGCCGGGCGCCATCGTCCAGATCGGCTTTGCCACCGCACTTGGCGCCGGTCTTGCCTGGATGCTTGGCTGGTCGATGGGCGCGGGGCTGGTGTTCGGCCTGGCGCTGTCGGTGGCCTCGACCGTGGTGCTGCTGCGTGCCCTGCAGGAACGGCGGATGATCGAGACCGAGCGCGGCCGCATCGCCGTCGGCTGGCTGATCGTCGAGGATCTGGCCATGGTGCTGGCGCTGGTGCTGCTGCCGGCGCTGGCCGGCGTGCTCGGCGGTCAGGAGCAGGCTGACGCCCATGCGAGCGGCCTGCTGTCGCTGCCGGCCAGCTACGGCATCTGGGGCGTCGTCGGCATCACGCTGGCCAAGGTCGCCGCTTTCGTGATCGTCATGCTGGTGGTCGGCCGCCGGGTCATTCCCTGGATCCTGCATTACGTCGCCCATACCGGCTCGCGCGAACTGTTCCGGCTGGCGGTTTTGGCCATCGCGCTCGGCGTCGCCTTCGGTGCGGCAAAACTATTCGGTGTCTCGCTGGCGCTGGGCGCCTTCTTCGCCGGCATGATCATGAGCGAGTCCGAGCTCAGCCACCGCGCCGCCGAGGAATCGCTGCCGCTGCGCGATGCCTTCTCCGTGCTGTTCTTCGTCTCGGTCGGCATGCTGTTCGACCCGTTCAGCCTGATCAGCAATGGCTGGCCGATCCTGGCGACGCTGGCCATCATCGTCATTGGCAAATCACTGGCCGCATTCGCCATCGTTGTCGCCTTCGGCTATCCCATCGCCACGGCGCTGATAATTTCGGCAAGCCTTGCCCAGATCGGCGAATTCTCCTTCATTCTGGCTGAACTCGGCGTCGGGCTGAAGCTGCTGCCGGAACAGGGCCGCGACCTCATTCTGGCCGGTGCGATCCTGTCGATTGTCCTCAACCCGCTGATGTTCCTGGCCATCGACTGGATGAAGCCGTGGCTGGAACGGCGCGCCGCCAGGACGGCACCACCGGTCGAGGCAAAACCGGTTGGTCCGGCGACGGAGCCGGGCCAGGTAGCCTCTGTCGCGGCAACGACGAAAAAGGAGGACGGCCCGCCTCCAAAGACGGCACTCACCGGCCATGCTATCCTGATCGGCTACGGCCGTGTCGGTGGCCTGGTCGGCTCGGCGCTGAAAGACGCGGCAATGCCCTTCCTGGTCATCGAGGACGCCGACAAGACGCTGGCGAAATTGAAAGCGGACAGCATCGAGACCGTCGCCGGCAATGCGGCCAATGCCGAAGTGTTCGCCGCCGCCAATCCCGAAGGCGCCAGCCGGCTGATCCTTGCCATCCCCAATGCCTTCGAAGCCGGCCAGATCGTGCTCCGAGCCCGCACCGCCAACCCTGGCATCAACGTCATCGCTCGTGCCCATTCCGACGCCGAGGTCGAACATCTCAAGGGTTTGGGCGCCGATACGGTGATCATGGGTGAACGCGAGATTGCGCGCGGGATTGTGGAAGAAGTTCTCGGTCCCAAACCGGAGTTGAGGCGCGAAACCGCCGAGCCATCGGTGGCCTGAGTTCCAAAGCCCAGGCTGCACTCTCGCACGCTGGCACCGTGATCGGCTCGACCACCCTTTCAAGCGAGCATCACGCCACGAATGCAGAGCCGCCATTTTGCGCGATACCACTGAGGTATTTGGCCGGCGGCTTCCCAAGCGCCTTCTTGAACATGGTGATGAAGGCCGTAACGGAACCATAGCCGAGATCGCCCGAGACCTGCTGGACACTCTTGCCGGAAGCCAGTTCCCGAATTGCAACGATCAAGTGCAATTGCTGGCGCCAGCGCCCGAAACTCAGCCCTGTCTCCTTTGTCACAAGGCGGGCGAGGCTGCTTTCGCTGAGCGCGACGCGATTGGCCCATTCCGCCAGTGTGCTGCGGTCGGCGGGGTCCTGCGCCAACGCTTCGGCGATCCTGTTCAAGCGCGGCTCGGATGAGATCGGCAGGTGCAATTGCTGGACAGGCATGCGTGGCAACTCGGTGAGCAGTATCTTGGTCAAGAGCTCGCCCCTCGCCTCGTCGTCCTGCAGCCGATCGGAAAGCTCGATGATCAATTCGCGCAGCAGTGGCGAGATCGAAAGTGTGCAGCACCGCTCCGGCAGGTCGGCGGCGCCCGGCTCTATGTAGACGAAAAAAATCCGGGCGTTGGCGGTTGCGACATTGCTGTGCTCCATGCCGCCGGGGATCCACACCCCGCAATGCGGCGGCACCATCCATAGACCGCTTGGAACGCGGCATGTGACGCCGCCGCCGAGCGCGAAGACGAGCTGGCCTTTGCGGTGCCGATGGGCGGGGACTTCCGCTCGGGTGTCGGGGATGTCGACGCGCACGGCAATCGCCAGCGCGGCTGGGTCATCCACATCGAGATCGAGCCAGGGGTAGCTGAGGGGCTGTCTCATGATTGACTGTTATTAGCGATGAAACGCCACGATAGCTAAATTCTTTAACCGCGAAAGTCGATAGGCTTCGGTTCGCGCAGGGTTGATCTCGTGACGCTGCGCGCCCCCGGCGGTATGGCCCGCTACCTACGTGGGTACTCAGCTTGCAGTGCTTTCCAACGCAAGCTGGCACCGACAAGCCAGCAACAAGGTACGCCCATGCTTGCCCTGGTCATCTCTCCAGAAAACGCGACCGGGTTGAGGCTCGCCGACGTCGCCGAGCCTCAACCGGCCTCGAATGAAGCACTTGTCTCGGTCCACGCGACTTCGTTGAATCGCGGCGAACTGCGCCTGCTTGCCATACGCCCCAAGGGTTGGATACCCGGCCAGGACATTGCGGGGATTGTCGAACGAAGAGCAGCCGATGGTTCCGGGCCAACCGTCGGCGCCCGGGTTGTCGCGTTGGTCGACGAGGCTGGTTGGACCGAACGCATCGCAGTCCCAACCGACCGTCTCGCCGTCCTGCCGGATGACGTCAGCTTCGTTTCCGCAGCTACGCTTCCGGTCGCCGGTACGACGGCGCTGAGGACTCTACGCCATGGCGGGGACCTCGCCGGCCAGCAGGTCTTGATCACCGGCGCAAGCGGTGCGGTCGGTCGTTTCCAGATCCAGCTCGCCCGCCATCAGGGCGGATTCGTGACCGCTGTCGCCGCCGCCCGGCACGCCGAGGATCTCCGCGGCCTTGGAGCCGAGCAGGTTGTCGAAGCGATCGATCTGGCCGAGGGACCGTTCTCGCTGATCACGGAGTCGGTGGGCGGCAAAAGCCTCGCTCACGCGATCGAGCGCGTCGCCCCTGGCGGGACCATCGTCATGTTCGGTTCGAGCAGCGGCGAACTGACGCCCATTGGATTTCGCCAGTTCGTTCCGAATCACGAAGGGGCGAGGCTTCAGACTTTCGCGTACTACACGTCTGGTCCAGGCATTGGCGAGGACATCGCCTCGCTGCTCGCTCTGGTCGCAGCCGGCCGGCTCGAAACGCGCGTGGCCTTGACCGTGCCGTGGACAGACATCGCCCAAGCGCTGAACGCACTGCGACAGCGCAGCTTCAGCGGCAAAGCCGTTCTCACAATAACCGGATGAGCACCCTCTTTTGTCACACGTGCTGACCGCCATTGATGTGGATTTCCGAGCCGGTCACGTAGGACGCCTGCTGCGAACACAGGAAGAAGATGATGTCGGCGACTTCCGCCGTGGTGCCAAGGCGCCTGAGAGGAATGGTCTCGACGATCTTGTCAGTGCCCGGCGACAGGATCGCGGTGTCGATCTCGCCGGGCGCAATGGCATTGACGCGGATGCCGTGCGGGCCGAAATCATGTGCCATCTCGCGCGTCAGCGAGCCGAGTGCCGCTTTCGATGTGGCGTAGGCCGTGCCGGCGAAGGGATGCACGCGGGTTCCGGCGATCGAGGTTACGTTGACGATCGAGCCCTTGGCCGCCGCCAGTTCCTTGAACAGGCCGCGCGCCAGCATGATCGGCGCGAAGAAATTGACCTGGAACACGTCGCGCCAGACATGCATCGGCGTGTCGATCGAATCCATGCGGCTGTTGCCGTCCTTGAGCTTCGGCGAAATGCCGGCATTGTTGACCAGTGCATGCAACTGGCCGCCATGCGCTTCCAGCCGGTGGCGGATTTCGGAGACGGCGATGCCGACATCCTCCTGATCGGCGAGATCGACCTTGATGTGGTCTTCCGGCCCGGCCGGCCACGGGCAATCCTCGGCGAAAGCCTGCCTGGAGCAGGTGATGACGCGCCAGCCCTCGCGCGAAAAACGCTTGACGGTGGCGTGGCCGATGCCGCGGCTGGCGCCGGTCAGCACGATGGTCTTTCTGGTGTCGAGTTCAGTCATTTCAAGGTCTCCGGCCGGCAGATGTAGCCGAACGCCGCCGAGGTGGCGAGAGGCCGAAATGTCACCATTCACGTCAAAGGAGGAACCGGGAAGCCAACTCGCCGTTGGTTCGGGAGTGCAGGACAAGGGTGCGGGGTTTCACATCAAATCAATCGGACAGAGCCATGACACAGACAGCACCCCTCGACATCGCCACGGCCTTCACCAAGGCGTGGACAGGCCACGACCTCGAAAAGGCAGCATCCTATGTCGCCGACGACGTCGTTTTTGATGGGCCGATGCAGCAATCGACCGGCAAGGCCCCCTACCTGAAGGGCCTGACCAAACTTTCACAGGATGTGACCGGTGTGCGCATGATCGCTGCTTTCGGCGACGATCACCAGGCGCTGCTGATGTATGACTTGATGACAAAGTCGTCCGGCGCGCTTTCCTGCGCCAAGCACCTTACCGTCCGCGATGGCAAGATTCACAGCGACAAACTGACCTTTGACAGCAAGAAATTGGGCAACGCCAAACCACGGAATTAACGGATCGGATCAGCCGCCAAGGAGGTCGAGGATCGAGGTCTGCCGCTTTTTGCGCGGACCGCCGACGTCGCCTGGCGGCACCGGGTGCTTGATCGATGCGGTGGCGCCGTCATCCTCTGGCATGGAAAGGCCATCGGCATCGACGGTTTGGGCGGGACGGGCCGCGCGGGACGGCGCTTGGGCAACCGGCGCTGCTGGCCGCGCCGGAGCCTGCTGGCCGACCGACGTTGGCGGAACCGGCGCCGTGTTGTTCGCCGAGGGGATCTCGTCGGGGACGATTGTGTCGGCCGGCGTCGATTTCCAGGTGCCGGGCAGCGGCCGCACCGGCACACCCTCGTGGGCCGCAACCATGAACTCGTGCCAGGCCTGCGCCGGCAGTGCGCCGCCGGTGACCTTCTTCATCGGGCTGCCATCATCATTGCCGAACCACACACCGGTGGTGAGGTTGGCGGTGTAGCCGACGAACCAGGCGTCGCGCGAATTCTGACTGGTGCCGGTCTTGCCGGCCGATGGCCAGGCGAAAGCCGCTTTCCGGGCAGTGCCGATCTCAACCGTGCCCGTCATCATCGAGTTCATCATGCCCACGATCTCAGGCTTGACGACGCGCGGCGCGCTGCCGCCGCCGCTGTCGTAAAGCACTTTGCCCTCGGTGGTCGTCACGCGCCGGATGAAGTGGATGTCGGGCTTGTAGCCGCCATTGGCGAATGGGACATAGGCCGAGGTCAGCTCCAGCGGCGTCACTTCCGAAGTGCCGAGCGCGATCGAGGTGTTGGCTATCAGGTCGGACTGGATGCCCATGCGGTGGGCCGCCTCGACTACCGCGTTCGGCCCGACCTCCATGGTCAGCTGCGCGGCCACCGAGTTCAGAGACTTGGCCAGCGCGGTGGCCAGCGTCACCTTGCCGAAATACTTGCCGCCGTAATTGTCGGGTGTCCAATTGCCGATCTTGATCGGCGCATCGTTGCGGATGCTGTCGGGCGTGCGACCGGCTTCGAGCGCGGCCATATAGACGAACGGCTTGAACGCCGAGCCCGGCTGGCGACGTGCCTCCGAAGCACGGTCGAACTGGCTCGTCGAATAGTCGTAGCCGCCGACCATGGCGCGCACCGCGCCGGAATCGTCGATCGACACCAGGGCGCCCTGGCTGACGTTGAGCTTCTTGCCGCTGTCGTCGATCAGCCTGCGGATCGACTGTTCGGCGAGCTTTTGCAGGTTCAGGTCGACGGTGCTGTCGATGACGATGTCGCCGCGCACGTCGCCGATCAGGTCGGGCAATTCTTCCATGATGGTGTCGGCGACGTAATTCTCCGAGCCGGTCCAGTAGGACGGCGCACGCGTTGCCGGCGCGCTCATTGCCGAGGTCAGTTCATTGGCGCTGATCTTTCCCTCGTCGCGCATGGCGGCAAGCACCAGTTGCGAGCGTTCCTCGGCGGCCTTCGGATCACGTGCCGGCGACAGCCGCGACGGCGCCTTCAACAGGCCGGCAAGCAATGCGGCTTCCGACAGGGTGACGTCACGCGCGCTCTTGCCGAAATAGCGGCGCGAGGCGGCCTCGACGCCATAGGCGCCGGAACCGAAATAGACCCGGTTGAGGTACATTTCGAGGATCTGGTCCTTGGTGTGCTTGTGCTCCAGCCACAGCGCCAGCAGCACCTCCTGCACCTTGCGCTCCAGCGTGCGGTCGGGTGTCAGGAACAGGTTCTTGGCCAATTGCTGGGTCAGCGTCGAGCCACCCTGCGAGAAATGCCCGCCAAGCACATTGGTGACCATGGCGCGAGAAAGCCCGATCGGGTCGATGCCGAAATGCGAGTAGAAGCGCCGATCTTCGATGGCGATCACGGCTTCCGGGATATAGGGCGACATTTCATGCAGGCCGACGGCCTCGCCACCGCTCATGCCGCGATTGGCGAGCAATTGGCCGTCGGCAGAGACGATCTTGATGTTGGGGGCGCGGTCGGGGATCGACCAGGTCGTCGCCGCCGGCATCTTGGCGCCATAGTAGATGACGATGCCGGCCCCCGCGATGCCGCCCCAGATGGCGAACACGAAGCACCAGTAGAACAGCCGGCCGAGCACACCGAACAGGCCGCGCCGGCTTCTGCCGCGCTTGGCCCGCGACGATTTCCCTTTGGCCGGCTTGCGTTTTGCGGAGACTTTGCGATTGCTCGGCACGACGCGATCCTCCTCGTTCACCGAAAGACCCGCCGAGGACCGCGCCTGCGGCGGCCCCTCGAAACTGGGTTCGATGCGACTGTCTCTGCGGTTCGCCATGCGCTGTGCTTGATATCCCCGATGCCTATGGCGTTCGGGTTGAAGAGTAGATGCGGCGATTTAAGGGCGGGTTAAGTCGTGTTCGAATGCCGGCCTTGGGGGTTGGGCAGCCAAAAAGGCCAGCGTCTGCTCTTTGCAGGTCACTGCCACCACGCTGTTCGGTGTCTCGTTCAGATGGGCTCGAACTTCACATCCGGCTGGTCGGGACCGCCGGCTTGCCGCAACAGCGCGAGAATGTGTTCGCCCCTGTCAAGCTGCTGTCGTCTCCAGTTTGAGGCGTTCGTCACGTGCAGCCAGCCATCGACCACCATGAAAAAATCCTCGGATTGATCATGTCCAGCGCCGAAGCGAAGCGATTTGTTTTCAGCGAACCGAACCAGCGCCGGATCGATCGACCTGTAGAGCACCGGCCAGTTGCCGCCGCCGGAATCCATATGAAACTTGTAGCTCGGGGCGAAATCCAGCCGCCGCCGCAACAGGCTTCCATCGAAAAAACAGAAGCCGGGCCACAGGAACCAGCCCCCTGGCGTCGGCGTATCGCGCCGCACGCTGCCGTAGAGGCTTTTGTCCTCCATCCGGGCGCGGATCGAAAATGGTTCAGTCGGAAAGATGTCATGATCGATGAAGCCGAACAGCTTCGGCCCGAACCCAGGCAAGAAATTCCGCACGATCCAGTTGAGCGCTTGGCCGTGCGATCTGCTGACGACCAGCCTGTTCCTCGGCAATGCCACATAGGGGACATGCTGACGACGGCAGAGATCGCGGATTGCTTGCCTCGCCTCGTCCTTCTTGCTGTTGTCGAAGACGATGTAGCTCTCGTGCTCGGCAAGGTATCGGCGCACCAGGTGGATCTGCCATTCGATCACGTCTGGCCGGTTGAAGGCCACGGTGGCGACGACCGCATCACGGAATACCTGCTCTTGCCCCTGCAATTCGCTGACCGGCGCGGACGCTCTCAGGAAGCGAAACACCCGCCAATGATAGCGCAACAGCGCCTCGCGCCTCGGCGGCCTGTTCAGCCTCTCCCATTCCGCCACGGTAATCCCAGGCTGATCGACGCCTTCCGGGGCGTCAGAAGCAACCATGTCGCGCTCCCGCATGGCTTAGTTCTGCTGGATCGAAATGCCCTTGTCGTCGATCTTGAGTTCGACGCCTTTGGGTTTGGTCTGCTCGCGATAGACGTAGATGCCGAGCGCAATGACCACGACGACGAGCGCGCCAATGACGAGATAGAGCGTATTCTGTTTCATGGCGCGCTCTTTGCGTTGTCGAGCTTCAGGCTCGTTTCAGGACCTTGACCAGCACCAGCAGGATGATGGCGCCGATTGTGGCATGGATGATCGCGGCGAGAGTGCCGCCGCCGATGGAAAATCCGATCCTCGGGAACAGCCAGCCAGCGATGAACGCGCCGACGATACCGACAATGATGTTGCCGATCAGACCGAAGCCGAAGCCGGAAACGATAAGACCGGCGAGCCAGCCGGCGATGGCACCGATGATGATGAAGACGAGCAGGCTTTCGACACCCATAGAGAGTTCCTCCGAGCAAGAGGACGACGGCGGAACGGAAAGCTCCGAATCGGCCTCGATATCAACAGCTTCAGGCTATTCGAAAGCGGCCGGCCTCACCAGCGGCGCCATCATTGATCGTCATCGTCGCTTGCGGCAGGGCGCCAACTGGTCGGCTCGACCTTCTTTCGCGTGTGACTGTCGATATAGACCCACCAGCCGTCGTCGCGATATTGCGCGATGGATTCGTTGATGACGCCGTCGCTGTCCTTCCAGGTCACGGAGACCTTGGAGCCATCTGTCGGTGCGGTCGCAATCGGCTTTCTGTCCGCCATGTCATCATCCCCCAATTGCACCGACAAACTGAGCCGACAGAACGCGGCGGCCTGCATCCGGTTCCAAACGCTCACCGGCCGCGGAGCGCGCTGACGACCGTCAGCTATGGGCGAAGATATCCTCTTCGTCCCAGCCCATCAG
Source organism: Mesorhizobium sp. M0870 (assembly GCF_040319775.1). Taxonomy (NCBI): domain Bacteria; kingdom Pseudomonadati; phylum Pseudomonadota; class Alphaproteobacteria; order Hyphomicrobiales; family Phyllobacteriaceae; genus Mesorhizobium; species Mesorhizobium sp. M0870. The sequence goes on along the minus strand of NZ_JAMYOI010000006.1, from coordinate 35,156 downwards.
GTCAAGCTTGGCACGCGTCGGCAGGAAGCGGAAGCAGGCATCGGCTTCCTTGATCCGCCCATCGCGCGCCAGCCGTCCGGCAAGCACATCGCGCAACCGGTGCAGATAGAGCACATCGGAAGCTGCATATTCGAGCTGTTCGGGCGACAGCGTCTCGGCCGCCCAGTCCGACGATTGCTGCGCCTTGGAGAGGCCGACGCCAAGAAGCTCGAAGCAGATGTCCTTCAGCCCGTGGCGGTCGGTGTAGGTGCGGGTCAGCCGCGAGGCGATCTTGGTGCAGAACACCGGCTCGGGCATGACGCCGAACGCATTGTAGAGCACGGCAAGGTCGAAGCGTCCGTAGTGGAACAGCTTGGTTACGCCGCGGTTCCGCAGCAGGCTGACGAGGTTCGGCGCCTTCTTCTGGCCGGGCGCGATCTGGATCACATCGGCCGTGCCGTCGCCAGGCGAAATCTGCACCACGCACAGCCGGTCGCGATGCGGATTGAGCCCCAGCGTTTCGGTGTCGATGGCCACTGCCCCGACATTGTAGTGCGAGAGGTCGGGCAGATCATGCTTGTGGAAACGGATATCGGCCATTGTCTTCTCCGGTCGAGCCTTGCGCGTCCCTTGACCCGCAAGGGACGCTGTAGCGCTTTGTCTTGTGGCCCGTCCTCGCCGCGTTCCGCTGAAAAATCAACTGAAAGTTGATTTTCACGCCGCGTCAGCGGGTCAGCGCATCGAGAATCCGCGCCCAGGAGCGCTGGCCCTTGTGGAAGGAGCTGAGCTCGTATTTCTCGTTGGGCGAGTGGATGCGGTCGTCGTCGAGGCCGAACCCGACCAGCAGCGATTCCATGCCGAGATAGGTCTGGAAGTCGCCGACCACCGGGATCGACCCGCCGCTGCCCGTCGTCACCGCCGGCTTCGGCCATTCGTCGGACAGCGCATCCTTGGCCTTGGCCAGGAAGGGCGAGTCGTAGGAAAGCTGGATTGCCGGCGAGCCGCCATGCGGATGGAATTCGACCGAGCAGTCGGCCGGAATCCGCTCCTTGACGAACTTCTGGAACGCGGCGCGGATTTTCTTGGGATCCTGCTTGTGGACGAGGCGAAACGACACCTTCGCCGAGGCTTCCGCCGCGATCACCGTTTTGAAGCCCTTGCCGGTGTAGCCGCCGATGATGCCGTTGAACTCGGCCGTCGGCCGCGCCCAGGTCAACTCCAGCACGGAGCGGCCCTTTTCGCCCGACGGGATCGACAGGCCGACCGGTCCCAGGAACGTCTCGGCGGTCTCGCCCAGCGTCTCCCAAGATTTCAGGATCTGCGACGGCGTTTCCTCGACGCCGTCATAGAAGCCGGGAATGGTGATGTGACCGTCCTTGTCGTGGATATCGGCCAGCACCTTGGCCAGGATGCGGATCGGGTTGGCGGCGGCACCCCCATAGAGGCCCGAATGCAGGTCGCGATCGGCCGCCTTCACCGTGATCTCCTCACCGACCAGCCCGCGCAGCCCGACGCAGATCGACGGCGTGTCGCGGTCCCACATGCCAGTATCGCAGACCAGCGCGAAATCGGCCTTGAGTTCGTCGGCATTGGCTTCGAGGAACGGCTTCAACGAGGGCGAGCCGGATTCCTCTTCGCCCTCGAACAGGATGGTGATGCGGCAAGGCAGATTGCCGTGCACCTGTTTCCAGGCGCGGCAAGCCTCGACGAAGGTCATCAACTGGCCCTTATCGTCGGCCGATCCCCGACCAGTGATCACCTTGTGGTCCGGCCCGACCTCCTTGACAGCAGGCGCGAACGGGTCGCTTTCCCACAATTCGATCGGATCGACCGGCTGCACGTCATAATGGCCGTAAAACAGCACATGCGGCGAACCGGCCGGGCCATCGTGATGGGCGACCACCATCGGGTGTCCGGGCGTGTCGCGCACACTGGCATCGAAGCCGATCAGCTTGAGCTCCGCCACGAGCCATTCGGCCGCCTTGCGGCAGTCGGCGGCATAGGCCGGATCGGTGGAGATCGACTTGATCCTGAGCAGGCCGAACAGGCGTTCGAGGCTCTGGTCGAGATTCTTGTCGAGACGGTCGAGGACGGGGGAAACTGCGGACATATGTGAAGCCTTTCGATTCAGAACCCGAACCGTAAAGGCAGGACAGCAAAACGAAAAGCCCGCGATCATTGGACCACGGGCTGCAAACGTCTGTCTGGGATAAAAAAGACCGCCGTGGTGGAGGGGGAACCACGGCGGCCTTCTACTCGAAACGATGCGGCAGCCCGGAGAGGGGGGATAGGCTGCCGCAGGTGTCCGGGATAGGCGGGGGACGGGCCTTGCTCCGGACTCGGCGAAAACTGCCGATGACGTGTATTTGGGTCTCTGAACGTGGCGATTCAAGGGCACGAAAATTACAGTTTTGTAACATAGGCGTGAGCGGGGTGACGGCGATCTGTCAGGGTGTTGCCGGAACCGATAGTCGAGGCTGCCTTTGGCATGGACCAAGCCGCCGCGCCGCGCTATCCCTGCCGACATGAAAAAAGGCGATCATCTCTTCCTTGTCGACGGCTCCGGCTACATCTTCCGTGCCTATCACGCGCTGCCGCCGCTGACCCGCAAATCCGACGGCCTGCCGGTGGGCGCCGTTTCCGGCTTCTGCAACATGCTGTGGAAGCTGATGCTCGACGCCCGCAACACCGATGTAGGCATTGTGCCGACGCATTTCGCCGTCATTTTCGATTATTCGTCGAAGACCTTCCGCAACGACCTCTACCCCGAATACAAGGCCAACCGCTCGGCACCGCCGGAAGATCTGATCCCGCAATTCGGCCTGATCCGCCAGGCGACCAGGGCGTTCAACCTGCCCTGCGTCGAGATCGAAGGCTACGAGGCCGACGATCTGATCGCCACCTATGCGAGGCTGGCCTGCGAAGCTGGCGGCGACACCACCATCATCTCCTCCGACAAGGATCTGATGCAGCTGGTCGGCGACACGGTCGCCATGTACGACCCGATGAAGGACCGCCAGATCGGAATCCCGGAGGTGATCGAGAAATGGGGCGTGCCGCCGGAAAAGATGGTCGATCTGCAGGCGCTGACCGGCGATTCGGTCGACAATGTGCCTGGTGTGCCCGGCATAGGGCCGAAGACGGCGGCGCAACTGCTCGAACAGTTCGGTGACCTCGACACGCTGCTGGCCCGGGCCGGCGAGATCAAGCAGGACAAGAGGCGCGAATCGATCATCGCCAACGCCGACAAGGCGCGCATTTCGCGTCAGCTGGTGACGCTGATGAACGATGTGCCGGTGACCGAGGGACTGGAGGATTTCGTCCTGCACGCGCCGGACGGCCCGAAGCTGATCGGTTTCTTGAAGACCATGGAATTCACCTCGCTGACCCGCCGTGTCGCGGAGGCGACCAGCACCGAGGCCGGCGATGTCCAGGCCGTCGCGGTCACCGTCGAACGCGCCGACCATGCCCATGGCCCGGATGTTGGGGCCGGTTTGCCGCCGGTTGCCCGAAACGCGTCCGGCACTGGATCGGACGAAGCCGGCGGGACGGCGGAGACGTCAAAACAAGGCGATACCCCTTCCCTGCTCGCGGCACTAAGGCTGGAGCGCGCGGCCACCGGCAAGATCGACACTTCGGCCTATCACTGCATCCGCGATATCTCGGCCCTGAAAGCCTGGGTGGCCGAGGCACGGGAGGCGGGCATCGCCGCCTTTGATGTCAGGGCAACATCGGCTGATCCGATGCAGGCCGAACTGATCGGCATGGCCATCGCCACAGCGCCCGGCCGCGCCGCCTACATTCCTTTTGCCCACATGAGCGGCAATGGCGACCTGCTCGGTGGTGGCGCGCTCGAAAACCAGATTCCGCTGCGCGAGGCGCTGGCCGTGCTGAAACCGCTGCTCGAAGACCGATCGGTTCTCAAGGTGGCGCAGAATCTTAAATACGATCTTGTCATCGTGAGCCGCTACGGCATCGATGTCGCACCGTTCGACGACACCATGCTGATCTCCTACGTGCTCGATGCCGGCACGCCCCATGGTCACGGCCTGGGCTCGCTAGCCGAGAAATGGCTGGGTCATACCCCTCTCCTGCTCAAGGACGTCACCGGCTCCGGCAAAAGCTCCGTCGGTTTCGATCAGGTCGACATCGACAAGGCGACCGCTCATGCCGCCGAAGACGCCGATATGACGCTGCGGCTCTGGCTGGTGCTGAAACCGCGGCTTGCCGCCAAAGGCCTAGTGTCGGTCTATGAGCGGCTGGAGCGGCCGCTGGTGCCGGTGCTGGCGCGCATGGAACAGCGCGGCATCTCGGTCGACCGGCAGATCCTGTCGCGGCTCTCGGGCGAACTGGCCCAGGGCGCCGCTCGCCTCGAAGAGGAAATCTACCAGCTCATCGGCGAGCGCATCAACATCGGCTCGCCAAAACAGCTTGGCGACATCCTGTTCGGACGCATGGGCCTGCCCGGCGGTTCCAAGACCAAGACCGGCCAGTGGTCGACCTCGGCGCAGCTTCTCGAAGATCTCGCCGCCGAAGGTCACGAACTGCCGCGCAAGATCGTCGACTGGCGCCAGCTGACCAAGCTGAAATCGACCTATACCGATGCGCTGCCGGGCTTCATCCACCCCGACACCAAGCGCGTTCACACCTCCTACGCGCTGGCCGCGACGACGACGGGACGCCTGTCGTCCTCCGATCCGAACCTGCAGAACATCCCGGTGCGCACCGCCGAAGGCCGCAAGATCAGGACCGCCTTCATCACCGACAAGAGCCATCGGCTGGTCTCGGCCGACTACAGCCAGATCGAACTGCGGGTGCTCGCCCATGTCGCCGAGATCCCGCAATTGCGGCAGGCTTTCGCCGACGGCGCCGATATCCACGCCATCACCGCGTCTGAGATGTTCAACGTGCCGGTCGAGGGCATGCCTTCGGAAGTCCGTCGCCGCGCCAAGGCGATCAATTTCGGCATTATCTACGGCATCTCGGCCTTCGGCCTCGCCAACCAGCTGTCGATCCCGCGCGAGGAGGCCGGCAACTACATCAAGAAATATTTCGAGCGCTTCCCCGGCATCCGAGACTATATCGAGGAGACCAAGGCCTATGCCCGCGAGCACGGTTTTGTCGAAACGATCTTCGGCCGCCGCATCCATTATCCGGACATCCGCTCGTCCAACCCCTCGATCCGCGCGTTCAACGAGCGCGCCTCGATCAACGCCCGATTGCAAGGCACCGCCGCCGATATCATCCGCCGTGCCATGATCCGCATGGAGGAGGCGCTGGAAAAAGCAGGGCTTTCCGCACGCATGCTGCTGCAGGTGCATGACGAACTGATTTTCGAGACCGTCGAGGCGGAAGTCGAGGCGACGATCCCGGTCGTCCGTCATGTCATGGAGAACGCGGCGATGCCAGCGGTATCGATGTCGGTGCCGCTGCATGTCGATGCGCGCGCCGCCAACAACTGGGACGAGGCGCATTGACGCTCCGCCTCTTCGTCATCCTAGGGCGAAGCAAGGAGCGAAGCGACGCGGCGTAGACCCTAGGATGACGAAGCGATGGGCCTCAAGCCGCTTCGGCCAGGCACTTGGCACACGTCCCGCGAAACTCGATCACCGCCTTCTTGGCGGCGAAGCCTGTCGAGCGCACCCATTCGTCCAAGCTGTGGCCGACATCGTGGTCGGACATTTCGGTCACCTGCCCACATGTGTCGCATATCGCGAAGGCGGTCATCGAATGGCTGTGGTCGTGCGGCTCGGCGCAGGCGACGAAAGAATTGATGCTTTCGAGCCGGTGCACGAAACCTGACTTCACCAGCGTGTCGAGCGCTCGATAGACCTGCAGAGGCGCGCGAAAACCGCGCTCGCGCAGTTGGTCGAGCAAGGTATAGGCACTGAGCGGTCCGCTGGCGGTCTCGAGTTTCTCGAGCACGCACAGCTGGTTCTTCGTCAGCACATCCCTTGCCGCCATGATCCTGTTTCCAACTCGCCTTCCGTCGCTTGCGCCGCGCACAAACTATCCATGTACCCATCCAGATAGCGACGAACAGGCATTTTTGCTACTGTTTCCAGCATTCTGCCCGCAAGGCGGTCGAGAACATCGATCGGAGCGGGGCAACAGGCAGGTTGCTCTGCGATGTAACGTTCAAAATACTGACAATATCTTCAGCGAGGATTGCCGCGCTTGGAATTTCGGTCGGGCTTGGGGAAGCAATCATGATCAAATTGACGCGGCGGACGCTGCTGGTCGGCACGTCCGCTTTGACCATGGCCGGCATGGTGTCGTTCCGGACCATGGCCGCATCGCGCACCTATCATGCGCTGCTGGTCGCCTGCACCGAATATCCCAACCTTCCGCAGAGGAATTGGCTGGTCGGGCCGAAGAACGACGCAGCCCTCGTCCGCGACTATCTCCTGAAGAATGTGCCCGACCCGGTGCGGTTCGCGCCGGAGAACGTCACGCTGCTCGCCAAGGATGTCCCCGGCGCCAGTGGCCTGCCGACCCATGCGGCCATCAAGGCCGCATTGGCCGACCTTGCCGCCAAGGTTCAGCGCGACGATTTCGTCTATCTGCATCTGTCCGGTCACGGCGCCCAGCAGCCGCAGATGGTCAAGGGCGACGAAACCGACGGGCTCGACGAGATCTTCCTGCCCGTCGATATCGGCAAATGGATCAACCGCGATGCCGGCGTGCCCAATGCGCTGATCGACAACGAGATCGGCGCGGCACTCGACGCCATTCGCGACAAGGGCGCTTTCGTCTGGGTCGTGTTCGACTGCTGCCATTCCGGCACCGCGACACGCGCCGTCGAGGTCGATGACGAGTTGGAGCGCAAGGTCGAGTTCGCCGACCTGGTCGGCGGCAACGAGGCCGAGCGGGCTGCCGCGATCAAGGCCTATGACGAGGTGATTTCGGTCGCCGGCTCGCGCGGCGTCGACGACAATGGCACGCGCAAGCCCGCCTTCACCCTGACGCCGACCGGTGGCGAACCGATCACCAAGGGCAAACTGGTCGCCTTCTATGCCGCGCAGACGGTGGAGACGACACCGGAAATGCCGCTGCCTAAGGGCATCGCGGATGCGCCGCGGTTCGGCCTGTTCACCTTCACCATCCTGTCGAAACTGGCCGAGAATCCCAACGTCACCTATCGCCAGCTCGGCCAGGCCGTGCTGCAGCAATATTCGGCCGACAGCCGCACCCGGCCGACACCGCTGTTCGAGGGCGAACTGGATGCGCGGGTGTTCGGCACCGACAAGACCGACGCGGTCATGCAGTGGCCTGTCGTCATCAAGGACGGCGAAGCGACGATCGGCGCCGGCCTGCTGCACCGCCTCACCCCCGGCAGCAAGCTCGCCATCCTGCCGTCGGCGCTATCGCCGCTGTCCGACGCTGTCGGATTTTTGGAAGTGCAGTCGGCAAAAAACCTGGAAAGCCGCGTCAAGCCGGTCGAGTTCGACAAGAAGCCGGCGCTCAAAGTCGTCGACATTCCCGCCAATTCCTATGCGCGGGTGGCGGAGATCGCCGTCGACTACAAGCTCGTCTTGGCGCGGCCGGCCGCGGCCAAGGGACTTGAGAAGGAAACCGCTCTGGTCAATGCGGTTCTCGACGAACTGGCCATAGCCAGGGAGACCGGCTTCAACATCGAGCTGGTCGAGCCCGGCAAGAGCGCCGACCTCCGCCTCGCGGTGATGCGCGAGAATGCCGTTCCCGGCGCCGCCAAGGATGCGACCGCTAAGCCGGCGCTGTGGTTCCTGCCGGCGTCGGGCGACGTGACCTTGAAGGAGGGCGGCAAACCGCCGCTGATCATCATTCACGACCGCCAGAAACTGGCCGATGCAACGACCAGGAACCTGCGCACCATCTTCCGTGCCACCGGGCTTTCGCGGCTGGCGGCGGCCTCAGACTACAAGCCCGAGGTCGACGTCCAGTTCCAGGTCAAACGCCGCGACAAGAATGGCCTCGAACCGCTGCAGGCCTCGGTGGTGCCGCGCGTCTCGCCGGGCGACGAAGTGCATGTGCTGGCCAAGAACGGTTCGGATCTGCTGGTCGACATCAATGTGCTCTATGTCGGCAGCGATTATTCGATCACCCATATCGTTGCCGAACGCCTCGCCCCGCAAGCCATGCTCGAAGAGGGGCTGCTGGCTTTCACCGACACCAGTTTCGGCATGGAGCGGATGATCGCGGTTTTGACCGAGGCGCCGCCGGAGAGCGAGAAGCAGGATCTGAGCTTCCTGGCACAGGACGGCGTCGCCTCGGCGACACGCGGAATGGACTCTGCCGGCTTCTCCGACATGCTGACCGATCTCGGCATGGCGCCGGCAACCCGCTCGGTGATGCGGCTTGCCGACAAGAGCGGCCCGAAGGGCGCGGTGATGATCTTCCCGATGGAGACGGTGCCGCGCGCCTGAGCGGATGCCGGCGCGCAGGGCTCTGCGGCGGCTCTTGCGCGATCGGCGCGATATGAGAACATTCCCGGCCGCTGACGCATGACGGCCGGATGAAACGGATAGGATCGATTGTGAAGAATTCTGTGTTTTCCTGGCGTGGAACGGTAGCCGGCCTTGCCGGCGGCCTGCTGCTGATCGCCAACGCTTCGGCGGACGATGCCTGCGGCCTGTGCGTCAAGCAGATCGTCACCAACTCGGAACTGGCGACGTGTTTTCTCGATCAGTACGACCAGTTCGCCAAAAGCGGCAGCGACGCGGTTGTCGTCGATCTCAGCAACTGCGCCTCGCGCGGCGTCGTCGAAGCCTTGCCGTCACCGAACAAGGGTGCGGCGGACCCTGATGTCCAGTTCATGATTTCGCGCCTGCAGCTGGAATGCCTGAAAAAGAAGCTGGAGGCGCCAGGCATCGTATTGGATCCCTCCGCCACCATCGAACTGGACACCTGCGGATGAAGAAGCCGGCGGGCAACACCAGGCAAACAGCGGCTGCCGCGCCTGCAAAGGCGCCAACGGCGAAACAGACCTTGCCGGAAACCACGGAAGGCTTTCCGTGGCCGAGCAGCCACGAGATCAAGAAGGAGGGCAACCCGTTCACCGACCGCGACTGGCGCATGCTGGTTTATGCCTGGTCGGGCATGGCCGTGCGCCTCGCCATCATCTTCACCCTGATGTTCTCGGTCTACCAGTTCCTGGCCAACCAGGAGCAGAAGCGCGTCGAGCAGACCATGTCGCTTGTCGAGCTCTGGGAAAACAAAGACTACCAGCAGGCGCAGCGTGCGCTGAAAGATCGTCTGACGGCGCTCAACGCCAAATATGACAATCTGCTCAGCGCCAACCCATCGCCGACCGAGGAGCAGGTGTTCCGGCAACGCATCGGCATCGAGGCGATGACTGCCTCCGGCGGCGACATGCCGCTCGCCGATTTCAGCGAGAATTTCGATCGCATCGTCTATTTCCTCAACCGGCTGTCCTTCTGCATCGACGGCGATTTGTGTTCGCGCAAAGTGACCGATGCTTATTTCCGTGACTATGCCGTCTCTTTCTGGAGCTATTTTGCCGGCTACATAGACAAGCAGCGCAAGGCGGGTTCTCCCACTTTCGCTTCGGCAATCGAGAACTATGTGCGCAACGGCCCGCCTGCATCCGCAGCCAAATAGCGGCGAAAAAGGCGGCGGGATTGCGCCGCCGCCTTTGTCTCCATCGCGAATGCGCAGCGATTACTTATACAGGCTGTTGATCCACTGGACGTTGGCAGCGTTCAGGCGCACGGCGGTGTTCGCGTCGGGGCTTTCCGCCACGTTGACACCGGTGACGATGCGCTGCTTGGCCTTGTTGTCGTAAGCATAGACCGAGCTCCCGCTCGACCCTGGGAACGTATCGCAGTCATACTGGAAATATTCCGGCGCGATGTTTTCGGCGTGCACTTCGCAGTTTGCCTTCCACATCGTGCCCATCGGCTTGTCGCCGGGATAGCCGACGAGATTGGCGGTGAAATCGCCGAGATCCTCATAGTTGGCATAGCCCAGCCAGCCGAGATTGGTGCCGACATCCTGCTTCAGCGTGACGATGCCGAGATCCCACAGCAGGACCGACCCGTAATAGCCCTGGTAGTTGTCGATGAAGCCTTGCAGCACATAGGCGCTTTCGAAGGCGAAGGCGCCGAACGGTGCGTCGTCGGCCGTGCTGCCGTTAAGGCCCGGCACGAACAGGTAGTCGGAGAGCCAATCCTTGTCCTCATGACTGTAGAGGCAGTGCGCGGCGGTGAGTACGGTTCGCGGACCGATCAGCGTTGCCGAACAGCTGCCGAAGCTGCCCGTCTTCGGCGATTTGGCTTCGAGATAGCCTATTGCCGAGAACGGATAGGTCTTGGTGTTCTTGACCTGCTCGCGATCGTCGGTGCCGAAAACCTGGCGGCCGGCTTCGCCTTCGCCGAGGTCCGGATCCTCGGTCTTGCGCTCAGCCCCGTCTTTTCCAGTGGCCGGAGCGTTCAGTTCCTTGATGATAAGCTCCCGCAGCGCTTCGCTCGGCTCGATCTTGATCTCCTTGCCATCGGCGGACCGTCCGACGATGCCGTAGGATTTGACAGCCGTTGCCTCGTCGGCAAGCGGCGCGGCGCGGCTGTCTTCGTCGGTCAGCTTCGGTGGCGCGATTGGCTTTGCCCGCCCGGGCTTGTAGTCGCCTGAAGTCGCGTCGCGCGCGCTTTCGCCATTGCCGGCACTGGCGGAGCCAGGATCGGCGGCGAAAGCTGGAACCGCCCACATTGCGGTGGAAAGCAATGTGGACGCAACAAGTGCGTTTGTCAGTTTTGTCATGGTGAGACTCTCCCAAAAGTCAGCAAGGACTGGATCAAGATACAGAAATATTGTCGAGATCGTGGTGAGGCCAAAAAAGGAGTTTTTGATTACCGGTGCCTGACCTGATCATTACCCCTACAGTCTGTCGAGGTCCCGCCAGAGGCACTCGCGCGGATATATTGCCTAAATTAATACAACATTGGAATGACAAATCGCTTCCACATAGCCCGTGGGGGGCTATAGGATTTTGAGCGAGGTCTGCACAGGAACGCGATCCGCGAAGCGGTGCCCGACTTGGTGTTCCTGCCGTGCCGCAACAACTGTGCTGCGCGGTCTGATCCCCAGGCTGAGGCTTGTTTCGTTGATCATGTGCCGGGGCTGGTCCGCTCGGGTACATGTCTCAGGAGGGCTTCAGGTGAACATCATCCATCGGTTCAGGCCGATCGCCGCCGCATCGCTGCTCGGCATCGCGGCCGTCCTTGCGGCAGCCAATTTCACCCAGGCCGACGAAGCGGTCGCCCGACCGGAGGCAGCGGTCTCGCCAATGAAGCGCGTGACGGAAGCCAGGGCGATTGCAGCGGCGGAGAACCCCGACGCGGCCGACCGCGTCTATGGCGGCAACCAGGCCGAAAAGGGAGTCTACCCGTTCCAGGTCGCGCTGCTCACCACCGACAGGCTGGACGAGAATCCGGCATCGCAGGCCAACGCCCAATTCTGCGGCGGCAGCCTGATCGCGCCGCAATGGGTGCTGACGGCAGCACACTGCCTCAACGACAAGGGCCAGCCGGTTTCGCCCGAGAGCGTCACCGTGCTGACCGGTGCAACCGATCTCAGCGAAGGCAAGCGCCACAAGGTGGTGGAGGTCATCGTCAACGAAGGCTACAGCGAGCAGACCCTCGACAACGACCTCGGGCTGCTTCGGCTTGCCGAACCGGCCGACGCGCCGACCATCAAGGTCGCCCATGAGGCAACGCCCGACACCGGCAAGACGACCGTCACCGGCTGGGGCAAGATGCAGGACGGCACCTTTCCGACCACGCTGATGGTCGCCGATCTCGACCTGCAGCCGAACCAGGCCTGCAACAGCGGCATCAAGGCCATCTATGCGCGTGATCTGAAGGCAGCACTTGGCGATCTGTCGCGCCGTATGCGCTATTCGGAAAAAGGCATCGACGCGGCCGCCAATGCGATCGCCGCCGACATGACCGACCCGCTGACCGGCAACATGATCTGCGCCGGCACCACCAGCGGCGTGCGCGATGCCTGCAACGGCGACAGTGGCGGCCCGCTGTTCATGACCGGTGCCGAAGGCCCGGTCCAAATCGGCGTCGTCAGCTGGGGCGAAGGCCCGGCTGACGGCAGTGCGGCCTGCGGCCACAAGGACGCCTACGGCATCTACACGCGGCTGGCCAACTACACCGGCTGGATCGAGGCGAAGATGAAAAGCTCTGCTCCGGCGCCTGCCAAACCCAAGGCGGGACTCGGCACGGCGCAGAAACCGAAAACGCCCTGAACCGCGGCCATTTGGCTTCCCATGAAAAACGGCGGGAGTGCCCGCCGCTCTTATTTTGCCGGCTTGAGTGGTTTATTTTCGCGGCGGGCCTTTGCGCTCGGCCGAAGCTGCCCACAGATTGATATCGGACTCCCGGGCGTAGGTATCGATCTCGGCGAGTTCGGCATCGCTGAAGTCGAGCACCTTGAGCGCGCCGACGCAGTCCTCGACCTGCTCCGGCCGGCTGGCGCCGATCAGCGCCGAGGTCACCCTGCCCTTGCGCAGCACCCAGGCCAGCGCCATCTGCGCCAGCGTCTGCCCACGCTTGCTGGCGATGGCGTCGAGCGCCTTGATGTTGGCGATGGTCTTGTCGTTGATGAAGGCTGTCTTCAGCGACTTGCCCTGGGAAGCACGGCTGCCGTCCGGAATGCCGCCGAGATACTTGTTGGTCAGCATGCCTTGCGCCAGCGGCGAGAACACGATGGAGCCGACGCCGAGCCCTTCGAGCGTGTCGAGCAGGCCGTCTTCCTCCACCCAGCGGTTCAGCATCGAATAGCTCGGCTGGTGGATGACGCAAGGCGTGCCAAGCTGCTTCAATATATCGGCGGCCTCGCGCGTGCGCTGCGAATTGTAGGACGAGATGCCGGCATAGAGCGCCTTGCCCGAGCGCACCGCATGGTCGAGCGCACCCATCGTTTCTTCCAGCGGCGTGTCGGGGTCGAAACGGTGCGAATAGAAGATATCGACATAGTCGAGCCCCATGCGCTTCAGGCTCTGGTCGAGGCTGGCCAGAATGTATTTGCGCCCGCCCCATTCGCCGTAGGGGCCGGCCCACATTTCGTAGCCGGCCTTCGTCGAGATGATCAGTTCGTCGCGGTAGGCGGCGAAGTCGGTGCGCAGGATTTCGCCGAAAGCGGTCTCGGCAGAACCGGGCGGCGGACCGTAATTGTTGGCGAGGTCGAAATGCGTGATGCCGAGGTCGAAGGCCTTGCGCGCGATCGCCTGCTTGGTCTTGTGCGGCGTGTCGTTGCCGAAATTATGCCACAACCCCAGCGAGATTGCCGGCAGCTTCAGGCCGGAGCGGCCACAGCGGTTGTAGATCATCTTTTCATAGCGGTTTTCGGCAGGCGTGTAGGGCATCGGAAAATCCTCAAATGGAAACGAGCCGGTCGGCTGCATCGCGACAACGCGGCGAGTTGGCTCTGCCCCTCACCCTTACCCTCTCTCCGTCGAAACGGGGAGAGGGTTGAGGTGTGCTGCCTATTTCTTCTTCGCCAAAAGCGCCTTGGCTTCCTTGACGCCAAGTGCCGCCGGCCGTTCGCAGGTGGTCTGCATGGCGACGAACTTGCCGGTTTCGCCGGAACGCAACAGCCCGGTCATCACGTCGACGGCGTGCAGCGCCAGCTCCATCGAACAGCGGTGCGGCCGGCCTTCCGCGATTGCCACCGCCATATCGGCGAGGCCTGATGTGCGGTAGTTGGCCATCATGCCTTGCGAATGCATCTCGTTGGGCACGCCGAACGGATGCGGCCAGTTCGGCAGCTTCTTGACCGGCTTGGCCGCGTCGGTGAAGCGAACGTCACCGCCGAAGAAATTCGGATCCGGCACGAACACCGTGCCTGTCTCGCCATAGAGTTCCATCGGCGCGTGGCCGTGAGCCCAGACGTCCCAGCTGGTGTTGAGCGTGATAACGGCGCCGTTCTCGAACTCCAGCAGCCCATGGATGGTCGTCGGCGTGTTGACCGGTATCTTTTCACCCGCGCGCGGCTTTGAACTGATCGTCCGCTCCTTGGCCGGCGTCGTCGCGAAGGCCGCGACCTGCTTCACCGGCCCGATCAGCTGGATCAGATTGGTGATGTAATACGGTCCGATATCGAGCACGGGACCGGCGCCCGGCTGGAAGAAGAAATCCGGATTGGGGTGCCAATGCTCCATGCCGTGGCCCATGACATGACAGGTACCACTCGTGACCTTGCCAAGCTTGCCGGTGTCGATCAGGTTGCGCACCAGCTGGTGCGCGCCGCCGAGGAAAGTGTCTGGCGCCGAGCCGATCCGAAGACCCTTTTTCTGCGCCCGCTTCTTAAGGTCGAGCCCTTCCTTGACCGACAGCACGAACGGTTTTTCCGAATAAACGTGCTTGCCGGCGTCGAGTATCTGCTTCGACACCTCATAATGCACCGCCGGGATGGTCAGGTTGACGATGATGTCGATGTCGTCGGCCCTGAGCAGGTCTTCGACGGTCTCGGCGCGCAGCTTGAACTCCTTCGCCCGAGCCCTGGCCGCCTCCATGTTGATGTCGGCGCAGGCACGCATCTCGATGCCGCGAAACAGCGGCGCCAGCGAAAAATACGCTTTCGAGATGTTGCCGCAGCCGATGACGCCGATGCCAAGTTTCTTTGCCATGCTGATTGCTCCTAATAGGTTTTGGCGGCTGCGATGGAGCGGCGGGCGAAACGCTCGATGTCGTTGGGGTTGTCCTGTTCCATGACGTAGTATTGGGCAGCACTCTTGGCACGCAGCACCTTGATCAGACCGGCCCAGTCGATGGTGCCATGGCCGACATCCGACCAGCCATCCTCATCCAGCCCCTCGCCCGGCTTGGCCATGTCCTTGACGTGGACGGCACTGATGCGCTTGCCGTGTTTCTCGATCCACGGCAACGGATCATCGCCGCCGCGCACCACCCAGGCCACGTCCATCTCCCAGCTGACATCGGGCGCGGATGACAGGATGTGGTCCTGCGGCACCGATCCGTCGGCAAGTTTCTTGAACTCGAAATCATGGTTGTGCCAGGCAAAGCCGTAGCCGGCCTTTTTCGCGGCGTCGCCGACCTTTGCCAGACGCTCACCAAAGCCGCTCCAGCCGGCGGCGTCGGATGGCCGCTGGTCGGGCATCAGGAAAGGGCAGATGAGCAGCGTGATACCGAGTGCGTCGGCGGTTCTGCGCACGCCGTCGAAATCGTTCTCGAGAGCGTCGATCGAGAAATGCCCAGTCGGCATGGCAAGCCCGTTCTTGTCGAGCTCGGCACGGAATGCCTCGGGATCATCATAGACGCCGCCAAAACCTTCGACCTGAGCGTAGCCGAGCTTGCCGAGCGTGGCGAGCACACCGTCCCAGGGTTGGAAATTGCGGGCGCTGTAAAGTTGGAATGACCAATTCATCGTCTCTGTCCGTTTCGCTTGGGGATTGTCGTTGGAAGGTTGGTTCTCGGAAGCTAGATGCGTGTGCCGGTTGCCGTGTCGAAAAGCGAGGCGCGCATCGGATCGAAGCCAAGCGTCACCGCCTCGTCGTTCTTGGGCGTGCGTTCCGAGGTCACCCGGACGCTGAAATTCTGCTGGGCAAGCTTCAGCCAGACCAGCGTGTCGGAGCCCATGGGCTCGACCACCTCGACATTGGCGGCTATCGAGAACGGCCAGCCGGTGCCACTGTTCAGGCTGACATGCTCGGGCCTGATACCGAATGTGACGGGGCCTGGAGCCGGAGGCTTGGCAAAGTCGTAAGTGCCGAGCGGGATCTTGATATCCTCGGCCGCGAACCGCCAGCCGCCGTCCGCGTCTTCCAGACGGCCATCGACGAAGTTCATTGCGGGCGAGCCGAGGAAGCCGGCGACGAAGCGGTTGACCGGACGGTTGTAGATGGTCTGCGGCGCATCGAGCTGCTGGATGACGCCGCCCTTCATCACCGCGATACGGTCGGCCAGCGTCATCGCCTCGATCTGGTCGTGGGTGACGTAGATCATGGTGTTCTGCAGCTTGCGATGCAGCAGCTTGATCTCGACGCGCAGTTCGGCGCGCAGCTTGGCATCGAGATTGGACAGCGGCTCGTCGAACAGGAACACGTCGACATCGCGCACCAGCGCCCGTCCGATGGCGACGCGCTGGCGCTGGCCGCCGGAAAGTGCGGCCGGCTTACGCTGCAGCAGCGGCTCGATCTGCAGGATTTCAGCCGCCCGCGCGATCCGCTTGGCGATCTCTTCTCTTGGCGTGCCGGCGACACGCAGCCCGAAGGACAGGTTCTTCTCCACCGTCATTTGCGGATAGAGCGCATAGGACTGGAACACCATGCCGATGC
The DNA here is from genome assembly GCF_040319775.1 of Mesorhizobium sp. M0870. NCBI lineage: Bacteria > Pseudomonadati > Pseudomonadota > Alphaproteobacteria > Hyphomicrobiales > Phyllobacteriaceae > Mesorhizobium > Mesorhizobium sp. M0870. Next base: position 18,877 of record NZ_JAMYOI010000006.1, on the reverse strand, counting down.
CGCGGTCCTTGGGCTCTTCCCAGGTGACGTTCTTGCCCTTGATGAAGATGCGGCCTTCGGAGACATCGAGCAGGCCGGCAATGCAGTTGAGCAAGGTCGACTTGCCGCAGCCGGACGGCCCGAGCAGCACGATGAACTCGCCATCGGCGACATCGAGATTGAGCGTCTCCAGGACGGTCACCGCGCCGAAATTCAGCGACAGGTCCTGGATCGAAACGCTGGTATCGTTGGCTGCCGTCATCGCCATCACCCCTTCACCGCGCCGGCGGCGATGCCGCGTACGAAAAGCTTGCCGGAAATGAAGTAGACGATCAGCGGCACAAGCCCGGTCAGGATGGTTGCGGCCATGTTGACGTTGTACTCCTTCACGCCTTGCACCGAATTGACGATGTTGTTGAGCTGCACCGTCATCGGATAGGTGTCGGGGCGGGTGTAGACGACGCCGAACAGGAAGTCGTTCCAGATGCCGGTCACCTGCAGGATGATGGCGACGACGAAGATCGGCAGCGACATCGGCAGCATGATGCGCAGGAAGATGCCCCAGAAGCCGGCGCCGTCGACGCGTGCCGCCCGGAACAGCTCTTCCGGCATCGATGCGAAATAATTGCGGAACAGCAGCGTCAGGATCGGCATGCCGAAAATGGAATGGACGATCACCAGCCCGCTGAGGCTGCCGTAGAGGCCGATTTCGCGCAGGATGATGACGATCGGATAGATCATCACCTGGTAGGGAATGAAGGCGCCGACGATCAGGATGATGAAGAACGTGTCGGCGCCCTTGAAGCGCCAATTGGCCAGTGCATAACCATTCACCGAGGCGATGGCGATCGACAGCAGCACCGACGGCACGGTGATCCGCACCGAATTCCAGAAACCGCGCGAGAGCCCGTCGCAGTTAAGGCCGGTGCAGGCCGTTGACCACGCCTTGACCCACGGCTCGAAGGTGATCTCGAGCGGCGGTGAGAAGATGTTGCCGAGCCGGATCTCCGGCATGCCCTTGAGTGAGGTGACGACCATGACATAGAGCGGCAAGAGGTAGTAGACCGCCATGACGAACAATGTGCCGTAGAGGAAGACGTTGCGGCGCGAAATCACGCGGCGCGGCTTTGGACCGTAGGGCCCGGCGATGTCCTGGCGCGCGCCGGCGGCAGTGCTTGCTTGAGCGGTGATGTCTGCAATGCTCATTTGCGTCGCCCGAACTCGAGATAGGCCCAAGGCACGATGACGATCACCACCGAGAGCAGCATCATGGTCGAGGCGGCAAAACCCTGGCCGAGGTTCTGGGCGAAGAACATATAGTCGTAGACGTATTTGGCCGGCACTTCGGATGCGATGCCCGGGCCGCCGCTGGTCTGGGCCACGACCAGGTCATAGACCTTGACGATGCCGGAAGCGATGATGACGAGCGTGGTGATGAAGACCGGCCGCATCATCGGGATGACGATGAACAGATAGGTCTTCCACATCGGGATCCCATCCACGCGCGCCGCCTTCCAGATGTCTTCGTCGATACCGCGCAGGCCGGCCAGCATCAGGCACATGATGAGCCCGGTGCCTTGCCACAGCGCAGCGATCGATATGCCGTAGATGACGATGCTGGAATTGTAGAGCGGGTCGAAGCTGAAGCTCGTCCAGCCCAAGTCCCGCACGACATGCTGGATGCCGAAATCCGGATTGAGCAACCACTGCCAGACCAGGCCGGTGACGATGAAGGAGAGCGCGAAAGGATAGAGGAAGATCGTGCGGAACGTGTCCTCGAAGCGGATCTTCTGATCGAGCAGCGCGGCAAGCAGAAAACCGATGACCAGCGAGAACACCAGGGAGATCGCGCCGTAGATCAACAGGTTCTCGATCGAGATCAGCCAGCGCGGCGCCGCCCACAGGCGGTAATACTGGTCGAGCCCGACGAAATTCAGGCGCGGCAGGAGCTTCGAATTGGTGAAGGAATAGAGCACCGTCCAAACGGTGCCGCCGACGAAAACCACCATGGCGGTGAGGATCATCGGGATCGAGGCGACCTTCGCATTGAGGTTGCGGAACAGAAGGTTGGGGCGTTCGCTCTTGCTCATCTCGTCAGCCGGCTGGGTAAGGGCGGTGCATTCCCGGCCCTGCATTCGCAAGGCCGGGAATGAGGCGGGTTGCCTCCAGCGTCAGTCCGCCGAAGCGATGAGGTCGGCGAAGCGCTTCTGCGCGTCTTCGATGGTCAGTTCCGGCTTGGCGAAGAATTCGGCGAAAAGGTCTTCCTTCTGTTTCTGGGTGTCCTGTGAAAGCAGTTGGTCCGTCCACGGCATGACGGCGCCCTTGGCAAGAATGGCGAGGCCCTTCTTCATGCAGTCGTTGGCCGCATTGAGATCGACGTCGCCGCGCACCGGCAGGGATCCCTTCTTTAGATTGAAGGCAACCTGCGTCTTGGGATCGAGCAGCGTCTCGGCCAGCACCTCCTGCGCCTTGCTCTTGTCGGCATCCTTGAGCAGCGGGAAATAGAAGGCGTCACCGCCCGTGGCTATGACCTCGTTCAGCCCAAGGCCCGGCAGGCAGGTATAATCCTTGCCGGCGGTCTTGCCGGCAACCTGGAACTCGCCCTGCGCCCAGTCGCCCATGATCTGGCCAGCGGCCTTGCCGGTGATGACCAGGTTGGTCGCCTGGTTCCAGTCCTGCACATTGGTGTTCTTCGCCATCTTGCGGGCATCGTCCGCGGCCTTGAAGACCTTGGCGACTTCGGGCCCGGCGGCGAACTTGGCATCCTTGTCCTTGTAGACCTTGAGGAATGTGTCCGTACCGCCCACAGCCGCAAGCAGGACGTCGAAGGCACCGGAGGATTGCCAGGCCTGACCGCCGACGGCGAGCGGGATGATGCCGGCCTTTTCCAGCGCCGGCGCTGCCGCCACGAATTCATTCCAGTCCTTCGGCAACGGCACGCCGGCCTTCGCGAAGGCTTCGTTGGACAGCCACAGCCACTGCCAGGAATGGATGTTGACGGGCACGCAGTAGATCTTGCCGTCGATGGTGCAGCCGTCGAGCAGGCTCTTCGGCCGGACGACATCAGTCCACTTGCCCTTGGTGGCGACGTCGGTGAGGTCGCGCATCAGGCCGGCCTGCACCAGTTCCTCCGCCTGCCGGCCATGGTTGAACTGCGTGGCGCCCATCGGATCGCCACCGGTGATGCGGCTGATCATGATTGGCCGCGCCGTGCCGCCGGAGCCGGCAATGGCGCCATCCACCCAGTGGTTGCCGGTTGCATCGAATGCCTTGGCAAGTTCCGCAACCGCCGCCGCCTCGCCGCCCGACGTCCACCAATGGGTGACTTCCAGGTCCGTCGCGGCCGCCTGGCCGGCAAACTGCAACGCGGCCGTCGCTGCCAGCGCAGCGGTCAAAAGTTTGTATCGCATTTCGGCTCCTCCCAGAATCTGAAACGTTACAGATTTTCGATACGGCAATTGCGCGGGCTGTGCAACCCATCAACGAAGCGCCCTCGATATTTTTTCGGACCGCGAACAAATTCGCATGAATGATCGCGCTTCCCATGCACTGCAGCATGGTTTGCTGCGGCGCAAACACCGAAATGCCGCCTGATACGGACAAAAGGCGGCGGCAGAGGCGATTTCTCCTGGAATCCCAATGCGTTTCGCAAAAGAACCATCCACCTCGTGGCGATGGACATGTAACTCGATATGGCAATCTGTAACGTTTCAGTATATTGAGCTTTGCCGGGGCTGGAACGCATATCGTACCGCTATGGCGGCGATTGCCGACATGGCTCGCGGCTGCTATGCGCCTGACGGGCGGGACGAATGGACAGACAGCGTACGGACAAGAACGGGGAGACCTCGGCACAGGGACGGCCGACGTTGAAGACGCTTGCCTTCATGACCGGGCTCGGCGTCACCACTGTGTCACGCGCCTTGAAGGATGCCCCGGAAATCGGCGCCGAAACCAGGCGTCGCGTCCAGCTCGTCGCCAAGCAGATCGGCTACCGGCCGAACCGCGCCGGCGTGCGTCTGCGCACCGGCAGGACCAATGTCATCAGCCTCGTGCTCAACACCGACCGCGAGATCATGAGCTTCGTCTCGGACATCATCTACGGCGTTTCGGAAGTGCTCGCCGAAACGCCCTATCACCTGATCGTCACGCCCTATTCCCGCTCGCAGGATCCGATGGAGCCGATCCGCTATCTCGTCGAGACCGGCTCGGCCGACGGAGTCATCATTTCGCGCACCCAACCGAACGATCCGCGCGCCCGCTACATGCTCGAGCACGGCATGCCCTTTGCCACGCATGGGCGCACCGACATGGGCCTCGTCCATCCCTACCATGACTTCGACAACCATGTTTTCGCGATGGAAGCCGTGCGCCGCCTGGCGAGCATGGGCAGGCACAAGCTGGCGCTTCTGTCGCCGCCGCCCGGGCTGACCTATTATGGCCACACGCTGAACGGCTTTGCCGATGCGCTAAGCGAGGTCGGAGCCAGCGAAATTCCGTTCAACACCGTTTCCATCGATCACACGATCGAGCAGATCAGGACCAGAACCGCGCAGGTGATGCGCCGCGAGAACAGGCCGGACGGCTTCGTCAGCAGCGCTGCCGCCGCGACACTGGCGATCGTCGCCGGCATCGAGGATGCCGGCCTCAAGCTTGGCCGCGACGTCGATGTCGTGTCCAAGCAGTCGTCGGACCTGTTGCACCTGTTCCGGCCGGAATTGCTCGTCGTCAACGAGAACTTCCGCCTGGCCGGCTCCGATCTCGCCCGCTCCGTGCTCGGCTGGATCGGCGGCGCCGCACCCGGCTCGTTGCAGCGCCTGGTCGCCACCAGCGAGGTTCGGGCGTTCAGCCCGCCGGTTTCCGTTTAGGCCCTTGGGCTAACCAGCCGCACCGCTTCCCCACGGCCCATGGAACGCGCCTTTGTCGTCGATACGCTCGAAGCCGTGCGCGCCGAAAAAGTCGCGCTGCGCCTGGATCAGGTTCGACGTGCCGCGGCCCTGGCGGTAGCTGTCGAAATAGGCAAGTGCGGAAGACAGCGCCGGAACCGGCGAGCCGGCCTCCGAAGCCCTCGCCACGATGCGCCGCAGCGACGGATGCGCTTCCTGCATCAGCGCAATGAAGGCCGGGGCCATCAGCAGGTTGGTCGAGGCGCCGCCCTTGCTGAAGGCCTCCGCCATGGTGTCGAGCATCTGCGAGCGGATGATGCAGCCGGCGCGCCAGATCCTGGCGATGGTCGGCATTGGCAGGTTCCAGTTGAATTCCTTGGAGGCGCCGCTCATCACCGCAAAACCTTGGGCGTAGGCGGCGATCTTGCCGGCGAACAGCGCCAGTTCCAGATCTTTCAGCAAGGCGTCCTTGTCACCGGAAATCTTCGTCACGCCGATGTTGCCATAGGCCTTTTCCGCCGCCAGCCGCTCGTCCTTGATCGACGATAGAACGCGCGCCGCCACCGCCGCCTCGATCGCGGTGGCCGGGATGCCGAGCTGCTGCGCCTCGATGACAGACCATTTGCCGGTGCCCTTCTGGCCGGCGCGATCAAGGATGATGTCGACCACCGGCTTGCCGGTCTTCGGATCGTCTGATGCCAGCACCTTGGCGGTGATCTCGATCAGGTAGGAATTGAGCCGGCCCTTGTTCCAGTTGGCGAACACCGTGCCGATCTCCTTCGGGTCCATGCCCAGGCCGTCGCGCAGGATGCCGTAGATCTCCGCGATCATCTGCATGTCGGCATATTCGATGCCGTTATGGATGGTCTTGACGAAATGTCCGGCGCCGTCGGTGCCGAGCCATGCCGCGCAGGGTTCGTCCTTGAACTTGGCGGAGATCGCCGTCAGCACCTTCTCGACGCGTTTCCATGAGTCCTCCGTGCCGCCGACCATGATCGACGGTCCGTGGCGCGCACCCTCCTCGCCGCCGGACACGCCCATGCCGATGAAGGTGAGACCCGAGCCGGAAAGCTCGGAGAAGCGCCGCATCGTGTCGCGGAAATTGGCGTTGCCGGCGTCGATGACGATGTCGTTGGCCGACAGCACGCCGCGCAGAGCCGCGATCTGTTCGTCGACCGGCTTGCCGGCCAGCACCATGATGATGATCGGGCGCGGCGGCCGGATCGCGGCGGCAAGCTCTTCCAGGCTGTAGCAGGGCACGACCATGTCCCTGAGCGCGCCGGCATTCTCGATGAAAGCGTCCGTGCGCGCCCTGGTGCGGTTGAAGACGGCGATGCGATGCCCGTGCTCGGCGATGTTGAGCGCCAGGTTGGAGCCCATCGTGCCAAGGCCGATCAGGCCGATTTCGGCTTTTTCCATCGTTTTTTTCCTGCCTTCGGATTTTGTTGAGATCGCGTTTTGCCGCGATGATTGACGGGCCTTTCGGGCTGCGTCAACCGCCCCGCCGAATTGTGTTGATGCCGCGGCGTGTGAGATTCAGGTCAGGCCGAGTCGAGAATGGTGGTTTCCGAGAACCGGAGCGGAGCGTACTTAAAGTACGTGAGCACCGGAAGCGCAGGAAGCCGCCGTTCGCAGGCCGGCATCACCTGAATATCACTCGGCGCGGATGTCGACGGGCGCCTCGATCTTCACCATCTCGAAGTCCGAGACCAGTATGTCGATGCGCACCGTCCACCGGCCGGCCACCGGGATGACGAGGTTGTCGACACGCCAACTGCCGTCGCCGGGCTTGGCCGCCGCGCGCTTCAAGGGCTCGATGCCCGAATCGGGTTTCGACAGCACAAGCGTCACCTCCTTGGCGTCGAGCGGGCCGAAATCGCCGCTCATGATGATCATCGAGGCGACGACCGGTCCGGCATGGCCCGGCGTGATGCTGAGATCGGCCATCGCTTTCAGCGCGTGGATATGGACCGACACCGGTTGCGCTGCCGCAATCGCGAGGGCTCGTGGCGGCGGCGTGAAGCGCCAGCCCGCGGCAACGCCGAAAATCGCCAACACGATCAACATCTCGACGCCGATCGAGCGGACCAGCCTGCGTTGAACTTCCGTCGATCCCGCCTCGGCCGATGCCGTGAGTTTCCAGCGGTTGACGGCGGCGAGCGTGAACAGAAAGACCAACAGCCCGAGTTTGATCAGCAGCAGCCTTCCATAGGCGGTGTCGACCAATGCCGCGGGTGTTTGCACCTGGATGACGGCAAGCACGATGCCGGCAGAGGCAAGCACGGCCACCACCGGCAGGATCGCCCAAGAAAACCGCCGCAGGAATGGCGTGGCCCCCGCCGATTGCCCCTTCAGCGCCAGCCCGAGTGGGACCAATGCGCCGGCCCACAACGCGATGCCTACGCCGTGCAGGAACACCATCGGCCGCGTCAGCCATTGCGGTTCGGCGGCACTGGCATGGCCGCTGGCGGCAAGGGCAACCCCCACCCCGGCCAGACCTGCCAGCGCAAGTGGTTTGGCGGTGGCGCGGGGGCCGGCCAGCGACAGCAGGCCAAGCCCCAGCGCAATCAGCGCGACCAGCACCGTCCAGCCGAAACTGGTGCCGAGTCCGGTCCGCCAGATAACCGCCTGTGCCAGATGGGAGAGCGGTGCCCCGAGCGCATCAAGCCCCTGCAAGCCGAGCGACAAGGGCGCCGCGACAAGTCCGCCCAGGATTGCGGCTGCAACGAAGCGCTGTCCGGCGCGGCCACCTTGGGACAGCCAGGCGAGGGCGAAAGCGCCGCCGACGCCGAGAAAAAGGCCGAGGTAGAGAAAAACCTTGCCGAGCCAGATCGCCGACCGCAACGGCCAGTCGACGGCTTCGGACACGGCGGGCGGCTCGCTGGGCGCGCCGATGGAAAACAGCAGCGATCCGCCGACGGGATGACCGTCTGCGGAGATGACGCGCCAGCTCAAGACATGCGTACCGGATTTGAGCGGTTGCGGATTGTCGATCTCGAGCGTCTGGTCGCTGAGCCGGAATGACGTCAGAGCAACCGGCGTGCCGTCGGGCTTCACCAAGGTCAGCACCAGCGGCGAGACCGGCTCACTGAAGGTCAGCGAGAACTGTGCCGGCCCCTGTTCCAGCACCGCGCCGTCGGCCGGATCGGTCTTGATCAGCGCGGCATGGGCAAAGGCCTGATCTGACACGGCAAGGCTGGCAAGAAACACGATCACGGCCAACAGGCCGGCGGCAAGCCGGCCGGCAGGTTTGCAGGCCATGGAAGCCGTTTGCAGGAGGGGGGTCGTGCTCATGTCACCGCCACGAAAAAGAGCGGCGCGCGCGAATTAGCGCGCCGCCTTGGAGATCATTTCTTCGGCAACAGCTTGATGCCGGGTGCCGGGTTTTCCAGCGCGTCCTCATCCTGGCCGGCTGCCGGGATTTCGATCCAGCGGTCGGCGGCCCCATCGCATTCCTGCACAACCGGGAAGTAAAGCTTCTGGCCGACAGGGAGATCCGCCGTCAGCGTCGCGCGGAAGACGAACTCGTCGTAGAATTCATCTGGCAGGCTGCCGCCGCTCCAGTCGACCTCCTTGACCCCGTCGGCAACCGCCTGACCATAGAGCTGGTAGGATTTGTCGTACTTGCCCTTCTTGGTCTGCAGCGTCCAGCCAGGCTTCGGCATCGGCTTCACCGCGATCACCCCTTCCGGAATCTGCACGCGCACGGCGATCGTCGCCTTGCCCTCGCAACCATGCGGCACGCGCAAAACGGCCTTGTAGGTCGACCCAACGGCCGCTTCCTGCGTTTCGAACGTGATATGCGCGAAGGCGGCACTGGTTCCGAGCACGAGAAGTACTGCGGCCGACAAAAGATACTTGTTCATGATGGTCCCTCAAATTTCAAACTGGCCGGGTCAATTGGCGTGATCGTCCATGGCGCCACCGCCCATGCCTTCGACAGCGAAATCGACGCTGACGGCGCCGGCCTTTTCGAAGGTCAGGACGGCTGAGAACTTTTCACCCTGTTTGGGTTGTCGCTTCAGGCCGATGAACATCAAATGATAGCCGCCAGGCGCAAGGGCTACCTTGCCGCCGGCCGGAATTTCCAGGCCACCGGCAACCGGACGCATGGTCATGACGCCGTCCTTGACGCCCATCTCATGCAGCTCGGCCTTTTCAGAGACATCGGAGGAAATCGACACCAGCCGGTCCGGCGCACTGCCGTTGTTGGTGATGGTGAAATAGCCGCCGGCGACCTTGGCGCCGGCCGGCGTGGCGCGCGACCAGGGGTGGCCGATCTCGAGATCGCCAACCTTGAACTCATGCGCGAGGACGGACTGGGCGCCTGTGAACAGCAGCGCAAGAGCCAGCACGGCAATGCCGACACGCTCTTCGATGCCGCGTAGAATGCCGCCGGGCATAAGACGCGCCGCGTCGGGGAAAAAATAGGACATGGTTGCTCCATGAAGTGAAGGTCGCGCCGTTGCCGGTCGCGAGCAGTTTGATCTTTGGATGGGTACGCCCACGAAAGGTTCCGCCGGGCAAACAGGCTCAGGCCGTCAGCGGCGGCGCGCGCGGGTTCGACGGCGAGCGCTCACGCGCAAAGTCGAGATGGATGGCCGCCGGAAAAACAAAGGCGACCGTTTTGAAGGAAAGGCTGCCCAGCGCCAGGCCAGCACCGGGCGGCGGCGCAAAGGCCGCCGAAACCATGCTGCAGCCGAGCACGCAGCATGCCGGAAGATGGGACGGCGGCTGGTTGTCGCCGGGAAGCTGGGTTGCGCCCTCATGGGTGCAGATGACGTTGCCGAAGGCGTCGAGCTGCGATGCATTGGGACCGGCGCCGAAGGCGAATGCACCAAGCGTCGACTGGAGCAACAGCAGATAGGCCGCGACAAGCGCGACCGGCATGCTCCATCGTCTCCTCGATACGCCCAAAGCCCTGCCTCTCGCAGCAACGAACCATATCTAGCACGGGGCTGGCGGGTGGAAAATCGCCAAATCGCCGCGGCGCCGACGCGGCAGGCTCAACGCATGCCGCCCAAAAGCGTATAGCGGTTTTGGGACAACGACATGCATGAAACAAGGCTCCAAGCCGCGATGCGGCTCAGGATTTTTGCAGCGACCGGCTCTCCGGGATCGAGGTCAGCAATGTCTGGCGCGCCGATTTCAGGTGCTTGCGGCAAGCGGCGTCGACCTTGCCGAGATCGCGTGATTTCAGCGCCTCTATGTAGACCAGATGCTCACCGATGGCGACTTCGTTGCGCTCGCGTTCCTGCGCCTTGTTCCACTGGTAATGATAGTGGAAGATCATGGCGATGACATCGTAGAAATCGACGATGAAGCGGTTGCGCGACGCCCGGTGGATCAGCCGGTGGAAGCGCTCGTCGAGTTCGGAGAACTCGGTGAAGCGGGTGGCGATGTCGTTTGCCAACTGGCGATGCTCGTCTTCCAGGCGGTCGAGATCGGTCCAGACCGCGCTGTCCTGCGGTAAAACGGCAAAGGCGGCCGCCGAGCGCAGTTCGAACATTTCGCGGATTTCGGTCAGCTCCAGCGCGAAGGCACGCGTAAAGCCCTTCAGCACCCAGTGACTGTTGCGGCGCTTCTCGATCAGGCCGAAGCGGGAGAAGCGGATCAGGAACTCGCGCACGCTGGTGGTGCCGACGCCGATCTCACGCGCCAGTTCGAGCTCGTTGATCTGCATGCCGGCTTCGGCGCCGCCGGCGAGCAACCGACGCATGAACGACCGTTCGATGATCTCGGCCAGCGTGTCGGTCTCTTCCTCGGGGAAGAAATCATCGGGACGCGTCTCGCGCAGCACCGTCTTGGCGCGCTTGTTCCAGGCGATCAGCCCAGTCTCTTCCATGCGCGCGAGAATGGTGCGCACCGTGGTACGGCTGACGCCAAGCAAGGTACCCAGTTCCGGCTCCGAAGGCAGGCTGCGCGTTTCGTCGAGCTGCCGCAGGCAGCGGTTGTAGGCATCCTTGTAGACGTTGTTGCTCTTCGACATCCCTGACCCGTTGCACGCCGTCGCTTGCGGCGGACGGTTTGAAGCGCAATATGACGTTCGCATGGCTCTGAGAAGCGAAATTGCTTCCCGGAACAACCCGGAGACATGCGGAACTCCCCAGTGAAAAAACCATTGACGCAAAACTGTTTTTTCACGATAAAAGACAATATCTCTAAACAGACGCGTGTCAATCCGTCCGCGCAACCCAGGATCACCCAGGAAACCGCCCGTGAACGCCTCCAACTGCATTCTTCTATCCCCCGCCGACAATGTCGCCGTCGCCAACGGCCGCATCGAGATCGGCACCGCGCTGCCGGGCGGTGCCGTCGCCAGTGTGTTGATCGAGCCCGGCCACAAGGTGGCGATCAAGCCGATCGCCGCCGGCGAGGCCGTGGTGAAATACGCCCAGGCGATCGGTCGCGCGACACAGGACATCGCGCCGGGCGAGCACGTGCATTCGCACAATCTGGTGTTCGAATCCGGCCGCTTGCCGGTCGTGCCGCCGAGCGAGGCCGAGCACGCGACGGAGGCCGACCGCACCCGCACCTTCATGGGCTATCGCCGCGCCGATGGCCGCGCCGGCACGCGCAACTTCATCGGCATCGTCGCCAGCGTCAATTGCTCGGCCACCGTCTGCCATTCCATCGCCGACACCGCCAACCGCACGCTTTTGCCGAAATATCCCGGCATCGACGGCTTCGTGCCGATCGTGCACGGCCAGGGCTGCGGCATGAGCGGCACCGGCGACGGCATGATGGTGCTGCACCGTACACTCGCCGGCTACGCCCGCCACCCGAATTTCGGCGGCGTGCTGATGGTCGGTCTCGGCTGCGAGGTCAACCAGCTCACCCTCTACGGCCAAAAGGGCGTCGCTGCCGGCAAGCGCCATTTCAACATCCAGGACGCCGGCGGATCGCGCAAATCGGTGGAAAAGGCGATGGGCGTGCTGGCCGAGATCGCCGAGGAAGTCGGCCAGCTGAAGCGTGAGCCGATCCCGGTCAGCGAGATCATCGTCGGCCTGCAATGCGGCGGCTCCGACGGCATGTCGGGCATCACAGCCAATCCGGCGCTGGGCGCGGCTGTCGACATCCTGGCCGGCGTCGGCGGCATCGGCATCCTCTCCGAGACGACGGAGATCTATGGCGCCGAACATCTGCTTGCCTACCGCGCGGCAACGCCGGAGATCGCGCAGAAGCTCGACGGCTTCGTGAAATGGTGGGAGGACCATGTCGCCAAGCACGGCGCCTCGATCGACAACAATCCCTCGCCCGGCAACAAGCGCGGCGGCCTCACCACCATCCTGGAGAAGTCGCTCGGCGCGGTCGCCAAGGGCGGCCAGACGCCGCTCAACGGCGTCTTCGGCTACGCCGAAAAAGTCACTGGCAGCGGCCTGGTGTTCATGGACACGCCCGGCTACGACCCGGTTTCGGCGACCGGCCAGGTGGCGGGCGGGGCCAACGTCATCGTCTTCACCACCGGCCGTGGCTCCTGCTTCGGCTGCCGTCCGACGCCGTCGATCAAGGTCGCCACCAACTCGACGATGTACCACCAGATGGAGGAGGACATGGACGTCAATTGCGGCGTCATCGCCTCGGGTGAAAAGACCATCGCCGGCATGGGCCGCGAGATCTTCGAACTGATCGTCGAAACGGCTTCCGGCCGCAAGACCAAGAGCGAGGACTTCGGCTACGGCGACAACGAGTTCGTGCCCTGGCATCTGGGCGCAACACTTTAGATTTTACTGATATAAAGTAGACTGCGCGCCGGCCAGTTGGCTGGCCACGGGGAGGTTGTGCATGGAAAGACGCCGCATCGGCCAGACAGCGCTGGAAGTCACCGAGGTCAGCTTTGGCGGCGCTGCACTTGGCGGCCTTTACCGCGCCTGTTCGCGCGAAGCGGCGATGGAGACGCTGCAGGGCGCCTGGGATGCCGGCCTGCGCTATTTCGACACCGCACCCTTTTACGGTTTCGGACTGTCGGAGCGCCGCTTCGGCGACTTCCTGCGCTACAAGCCGCGCGATTCCTATGTGCTGTCGACCAAGGTCGGCCGGCTGTTCCGCCCGGTGTCGGAGGATCAGGTTCCCGATCACTCCTATGTCGATCCGCTGCCCTTCGCGCTCGACTACGACTATTCCTATGACGGCATCATGCGGTCGGTCGAGTTCAGCTATGCGCGGCTTGGCCTAAACAGGATAGACATCCTGTTTGTCCACGACATCGGCGCCTACACCCATGGTGTCGAGAAGACCAAGCTGCACTTTCGCGACCTGATGGACGGCGGCCTCAAGGCACTCGAAGAGCTGAAACGGTCCGGCGTCATTTCCGCCTATGGGCTTGGCGTCAACGAGGTGCAGATCTGTCTGGACGTGATGCGCGAGGCGCCGCTCGACTGCATCCTGCTCGCCAGCCGCTATTCCTTGCTCGACCGCAGTGCCGAAGCGGAGTTGCTGCCCCTATGCCGGGCGCGGCAGACCTCCTTGGTCATTGGCGGCGTGTTCAACTCCGGCATCCTGGCGACCGGGCCGGTGCAAGGCGCACATTTCGACTACCGCCCTGCCAGCCATGACGTGCTCGACCGCGTCGGCGCAATGGAAAGGATCGCCGCCGAGGGTGGCTATCCGCTCGCCGCCGCCGCGTTCCAATTCCCCTTGCATGAACCTGCCGTCGCCACCGTGCTGACCGGCACCGCCAAGCTGGCGAACCTGACGCGTAACCTCCAACTGCTCGACATCGACGTGCCGGAGACGGAATACGCCAGATATCGTCCCCACACGCTGGTGCAGGAGCTGGCGTGAAACTTCATATTCTTGCGGTCACACGAAGGAATGGATATTCCATATTGACGAAATGGTGGAATTAATATTCCATACATTCCCAGAACGGAACGGAAGCGTGACGGCGTCAATGGGGAGCAGCGCGGTGGATTTGCTTCTGCCAGACCTCGCAAGGACTGATCAAACACCGCTTGCATCGATCTGTTCGATGCATTATCAAAACATGGCAATTGTTTTTTATTGATAAAGTTCTGTTTGGGCCACGCCTATCCGGACGGAGCTTCCGTAACGTTCACCGGGCGACTTTAGGGAGGAAACCTCATGAAATTCGCGACCAGCATTCTCAACCGCCGCGCCGTCATGGCGCTGGCAGCAGCTTCGATGCTCGCCGGCGTTATGCATTCGGCGCCGGTTTCGGCGGCGGACGTCACCATTCCGATCATCGTCAAGGACACCACGTCGTTCTACTGGCAGATCGTTCTGGCCGGCGCCCGCAAGGCTGGCAAGGATCTCGGCGTCAACGTGCCGGAACTCGGTGCCCAGGCTGAAACCGACGTCAACGGCCAGGTCTCGATCCTCGAGAACGCCGTTGCCAGCAACCCGGCGGCCATCGTCATTGCGCCGACCGAGTTCAAGGCGCTTGGCAAGCCGATCGATGAAGCCGCTGCCAAGGTCAAGGTCATCGGCATCGACTCCGGCGCCGACTCCAAGGCCTTCACCTCGTTCCTGACCACCGACAACGTCCAGGGCGGCCGCGTCGCTGCCGACGGCCTCGCAGCCGCCATCGGCGCCGCCAACGGCGGCAAGATCGAGGGCGACGTCGCCCTGATCACCAACGCACCGGGCGCCGGCTCGCTCGAACAGCGCAAGCAGGGCTTCACCGAACAGCTGGCCGCCAAATATCCGGGCCTCAAGCTGGTCGCCGATAAATACGCCGACGGCCAGGCCACCACCGGCCTCAACATCGCCACCGACCTGATCACCGCCAACCCGAACCTCAAGGGCATCTTCGCTTCCAACCTGATCATGGCGCAGGGCGTCGGCCAGGCTGTCGCGGAAAACAGCCTTGGCGGCAAACTGGCGCTGGTCGGTTTCGACAGCGACGAGAAGCTGATCAAGTTCCTCAACGACGGCGTCATTTCCGCCCTCGTCGTCCAGGATCCGTACCGGATGGGCTATGACGGCATCAAGACCGCACTCGCCGCCTCCAAAGGCGAGAAGGTCGAAGCCAATGTCGACACCGGCGCCAATCTGGTGACCAAGGACAACATGAAAGACCCCAAGATCGACGCGCTGCTCAATCCGAAGCTCTGAGCCGTCGCATCCGCAATCGTCTCCGGGGCACCTCGCCCCGGAGACACAAGCTGCCGCACAAACGGCTTGGCAATCCGCACGCCTGAGCTAGGCTGTTTTCGAGGCATATCCTTGCCTCGCCGCGTGCCAATCGTGAGGCCAGCCTGGGAAGCCAATCCGGGAGGCCAATCTGGGAGGATTGTCATGATTTCGACGGCGCAGGAACTGCATCCCACACCCGTTCTGGAACCGGGGCGGACCATCCTCGAATTGCGCGGGCTGGAGAAGCGCTATCCCGGCACCCACGCGCTGAAGCCGGTCGACCTCGCCTTCAAGTCCGGTGAGATCCACGCCATCGTCGGTGAGAACGGCGCCGGCAAATCCACGCTCATCAAGCTTCTGACCGGCGTCATGCCGCGCACCTCCGGAGAGATTGCCTGGGAGGGCCAGCCGGCCGCCCTGGCGACACCGCACGAGGCGATGGCGCTCGGCATCAATGCCGTGCACCAGGAAGTCGTGCTGTGCCGTCACCTGACGGTCGCCGCCAACATGTTCCTCGGCGAGGAGAATTCACGCTTCGGCATCCTGCAGCAGCGCGCCATGGTCAGGCAAGCACAGACGATCATCGACGACCTCGGCTTCGACCTGCCGGCGCATGTCACGCTTGGCGACCTGACCATCGGCCAGCAGCAGCTGATTGCCGCCGCCCGCGCCACCGTGCGCGGCACCAAATTCCTGATCTTCGACGAGCCGACCGCCTACCTCACCCGCAAGGAGGCCGACCAGCTTTTCACCCTAATCCGTCGGCTGAAGGGCGAAGGCGTGACGATCATCTACATCAGCCACCGCATGGAGGAAGTGTTCGAGCTCGCCGACCGTGTTTCCGTGCTGCGCGACGGCACGCTGGTCGGCACCCGCAACATCGCCGAGACCAACGATGCCGAGCTGGTCAAGATGATGATCAACCGCTCGATCGAGCAGGTATATCACAAGGAGCATTTCACGCCGGGCGCCGCCATTATCGAGGCGAGGAACCTGTCCGGCAAGGGCTTCGAAAATGTCTCGATGACGGTTCGCGCCGGCGAGATCGTCGGGCTTTATGGCCTGATCGGTGCCGGACGCAGCGAGTTCGTCACCACGCTTTACGGCCGCCACCGCAAATCCGCCGGCCAGATCCTCTGGGAAGGCAAGGAGGTGCAGGTCAATTCCGAGCATGACGCGATCAAGCTCGGCATGGCGCTGGCGCCGGAAAGCCGCCGCGACCAGGGCCTCTGCCTCAACCTGCCGGTCGGCTTCAACCTCAACCTGCCGATCTACAAGCGAATCTCGAACAATCTGCTGATTTCGAGCGCGCAGGAGAAGACGCAGGCCGATCGCCAGATCGCCGATCTGCGCATCAAGACACCGACGCGCGGCGCGCTGGCATCCAGCCTGTCGGGCGGCAACCAGCAGAAGATCGTCATCGGCAAATGGCTGGCGCACGGCGCCAAGCTGTTCATCTTCGACGAGCCGACGGTCGGCGTCGATGTCGGCACCAAGGCCGAGATCTACCGCCTGTTCGGCGCACTTTTGTCAAAGGGCGCCGGCATCATCCTGATCTCGTCCTATCTGCCGGAAGTCTATGAACTCGCCGACACGCTGCATGTGTTCCGGCGCGGCAAACTGGTGGCGACGCACGGTTTTCACGCCGCCAGCCACGAGGATATTCTTACTCAGGCGCTCGCCGAGAAACAAGAAAAGCTGGGAGGACAAATATGAGCACCGAGGCGATTGCCGTCGAAAAACCGAAGCGCAACTATAATGTCCTGTTTGGGCTGACGCTTTTGGCGCTGCTGGTTCTGCTCTGGATCCTTCTCTCCGTGGCGACGACGAGCTTCGCCTCCGCCAACAACATGGCCAATCTCTTGCGCCAGGGCTCGATGATCGCCATCATGGCGGTCGGCCAGACTTTCGTCATCATCACCGGCGGCATCGACCTGTCGGTCGGCGCCGTGGTCGGTTTCGCCACCGTGGTCGTGGCCATGATGATCAATGCCGGCTTCCCCATCTGGCTCGCCATTCTGGTGACGCTGCTGGTCGGTGTCGCCATCGGCATGTTCCACGGCTTCGGCATCGTCAAGATGGGCCTGCCGCCCTTCATCATCACGCTGGCAACGCTGACCTCGCTGCGCGGCATCGGCCTTTTGATGACCAACGGCAATTCGATCAACATCAACAGCGACACCTTCACCGCCTTCTCGCGCAATTCCTTCATCGGCATCCCCAACCTGTTCTGGATGGTGATCCTGGTCGGCATTCCGGCCTATATTTTCCTGCACCACAGCCGCTGGGGCCGATACCTGTTTTCGGTCGGCTCCAACGCCGAGGCCTCGCGCCTGTCCGGCGTCAATGTCCAGCGCACCATCTACATGGCCTACACGCTGTCGGGCCTGTGCGCCGCCTTTGTCGGCGTGCTGCTGGCGGCCCGCATCGGCATCGGCAACCCGACGCAGGCCGAGGGCTGGGAGCTGCAGGCGATCGCGTCTTCGGTCATCGGCGGCACCTCGCTGTTCGGCGCCGTCGGCTCGGTGCATGGGCCGCTGCTCGGCGCCTTCATCCTGGCCACCATCAACAACGGCGCCAACCTGCTCAACGTCAACTCGTTCTGGCAGCGCATCATCACTGGCGCGCTGATCATCATCATCGTCTACTTCGACGGCCTGCGCCGCCGCGGCAAGTAGCGATCCCGCAATCAACCGCCGGCCCGCCACACCAACGGGCCGGCGATTTCATGACTGGATTAGCGCATGAAAGCCGTCCTCTGCCGTTCGCCCGGCGATCTTGTCCTTGAAGACCGGCCCGCACCAGAGGCACCGCCTGCCGGCTGGGCGCTGGTGGCGGTCAGCCATGTCGGCATCTGCGGCACCGACTACCACATTTTCGAGGGCAAGCACCCGTTCCTCGCCTATCCCCGCATCATGGGCCATGAGGTGTCGGGAACGATCGTCGAGACCGGCGACGGCGTCGATCTTGCCGTTGGTGAGCCCGTGGTGATCAACCCCTATCTTTCCTGCGGCAAGTGCATCGCCTGCCGGCACGGCAAGCCCAATTGCTGCGTCAGGATCGAGGTCTTGGGCGTGCATCGAGACGGCGCCATGTGCGAACGGATTCTGGTGCCGGCGCAAAATCTCTATCCCGCCAACGGCCTTTCGCTGGCCGACGCCGCCGCAGTCGAGTTCCTGGCCATCGGCGCGCATGCAGTGCGGCGCGCCCGCGCCGACCCCGGCGCCCGCACGCTGGTCATCGGCGCTGGCCCGATCGGGCTCGGCACCGCCATCTTCGCCCGCATCGCCGGGCTCGACGTGACGCTGCTCGACATGAGCAGTGAAAGGCTCGCCTTCGCCGCAAATGAGCTTGGTTTCCAGACCCTCGACGGGTCGCGCGGCGCGGTGCCCGATCTGGTCAAGGGAGCGACATCAGGCGAAGGCTTCGATGTCGTCTTCGACGCCACCGGCAACACCCAATCGGTGCAGTCGGCTTTCGCCCATGTCGCGCATGGCGGAACGCTGGTGCTGGTCTCCGTCGTCAAGGACGACATCAGCTTTTCCGATCCGGAATTCCACAAGCGCGAGATGACGCTGATCGGCAGCCGCAACGCCTTGCGCGCCGACTTCGATCACGTCGCCGCCTCGATCCGCAACGGCACCGTTCCCTTGGCTAAGCTCGTCACCCACCGCACCACACTCGCCGGCACGCCGCATGATCTGGCTCGTTGGGCACACGAGAAATCCGGCCTGATCAAGGCTGTGATCGAGGTCGGATAGAGGCGCCTGTTCGACACGAATTCGGAGATCGTTGAGCGCCCAACTTGATAGATCTGATGCTTTGGCGACTAGAGCGTTTCATATTTTGACGGAAGCGTAGCCTGCGTTTTCGAAGTAGTTCTTGCATTCGGCTGCCTCGATGGTTTCGACGAG